>JASMLX010000025.1 GCA_030748495.1 Candidatus Poribacteria bacterium
CACCAACCAAGGGCGGTGGCTGATACCCGCCTGATTACCCCGTACATGAGTTATCTTTTGCGCAGATTTCAGTAATGATGTTCGAAGGCCAAGGCTGGATGAAACTATACGAAAGGAGGATAATTTGCTATATTAGGGGCTACATGAATTAGTTAGGCTGAGTGGGGATCGAAATAAGGGAATGTGACTTATTTATCTTCATTTTTAATGCTAATACGGAATCCATATAGTATGATATTTAGCAATTCAATCTGACACCTGTTGGTATGTCTTAGCATAAACTAGCGCTTACAATCTAAATCCGCTCTCTGTATAAAAAATGTGTGAATCAAATCAAACGAGGAACATCGAATGGCTGAAGACAAAGATAAGGCGTCGGGGTTGTCCCGTCGAAAATTTCTGCAAGGAATTGGGACAGGGGCTGTCGTCGCTTCGGTTGCCCCGACTCAGTTGGCCTCTGCTAATTTAATTAGTGTAACAGACGAATTGAAATGAGAGAGTATTTGTCTTGAATTGGTGTTCCGTTGGTATTAGTTGCTTTACAATCGTCACGACCACGGTGACCGGTCTCGGTTTCTCTTTGAAGGCATCTGGGGAAAATTTATCACCACGGCGCTCCGTGCCGGCCAGAGGCTCAAAGGCCATGATCATCAAGCCGGTATTGAAACGCCTTCGTGATGCTTGGCCTAAGAGCCGTATCATCCTGCGTGGAGACCGAACATTTCTCCACGCCGAAATTAATGCTATTGACGCCGGATGATCCGGATACCGATTTTATTTTCGGCCTGACCGGCAACTCAGTGCTAGCCAAACTGACAGCACCTGATATCGATGCTGTCCGTCAGCCTGTCGAGTGATTCTCAAGGCGGAGGTGACCTCACTAGATCTGCTTTCAGCTGAAATTGTCTGTCGAGATCTGTCCAGTGCTCGTAGACAGAATGAAAATTAGATCAAGCACTTCAAAAAAGACCTGGTCTCAGCCGCGCCTCCGACCACCGTTTCCCGGCTAACCATTTAGGTCTATTGCACCACACCTTGAGAACCGTGACCCTTCAGCAAACAGAACTTTCCAATACTCAAACTCTTCAAACTGGCGTTGCCTGTGGTCAAGTACAAAGATCAGATCACACTACAATTGTCCCGCCAATGATCAGTGAAATCACTGTCATACCGTGTGATGGAAATCCTGCGCCGTTGCGGAAAACCGCCGGATCGGTCTCCGCTGCGAATAGATTCGAGTTATCCCTAAAAGGGAAATGGATAGCTGTGTCCTGCCAGGATAAAAACGATATCGGGCGGAAATCGGTGTGTTTTTTTCATCCACTGAGGCATTTAATGTCGGTAAAAGCAGAATCAAGCATCTGTTGGCCACAAATACTGAGTGAGTAACTGAAATTATACCCCTTGCAGAATGATTTATGAAACATTTGGGTTAACTGAGATAAACCTATATTCTTTCTCCGACTTTCCAGATTCTTAGATTAATTCTGTTATTTGCAGAAATTCGGCTGAACCTTCCTTCTACTGTTTGAATCTATGATGTTGTCCGTCTGGTAAGGAGTAGCTGGCAGAACACGGTGGAAATTTATTCGCAAAGCCCTTGCAAAAGTGGCTATTCCTACCGTTCCGGTGGAACGTAGCCATAATAGTCTGCTCCGACCAAATTATCTCCAGAAATTCAATCCAACCTCATTTTATTTTCAGCCGGTCATATTAGCGAATGTTAAATTATAGTTTATATCGTATCTTAACTAAATTAATTTCCCAGAACACGTACTCCTAGCTTTCTAAGGCCGATAGATTAACCTTTGCCGGTTTCATTCATAATATTGACAAAGGTAAAGAGATCTCGCTGAAAGTCGGAATCAAAGGCTTCAGCTGGCTTAGATTGGGCAAACTTCCAAAATACAATCTCCAATTGAGCCAACCATGATTCGCTTTGGTTTTCTTCCCCGGCCTGGGCTTTGAGTTGTTCCAAAACGTTGATTTTTGCCGCTTGTTCCTTTTCCGCTTTCACTTCGCTAATAGCATCGGCAAACGTAAGTCGTAATGTTTCTACAATATGATAAGCCATTGAACGATTATACGTTTTAGCATCACGTTTGGCCCCCTCATATATTTCCATTGGCAGCAAAATGCTAACCTGCTTTTTTAAGGTGCTTTTAGGCTGTCTGTATTCTGTCATTGGTATCTCGAAGGAAAAGAAGCGTTTCGCATATGTGTAAAAACTTCATTTTTCATCGAGGTATTATACCGAATAGGAAGTTCCGTTTCAAGGGGCGAAGGGATTGCTATATCATATGAATAGAAATGCTTCTATTGCATATTTTAAGGGCGCTGCCCAATCCCCTCCCAATAGGCTATGGCTAGAGTGCCACAAACCCCACCCCAGCCACAGGGCGGCAAGGTTTGATGGCAGCAGGCACATTGTCGCACGAGCGGTCTTGGCAGTTCTGCCCCGGCCGGCATACAGCCCGCTGTATTTTTCGGCATGGGGGCATCCCTATTCCGCCGAATGTGCCCCTCCCCCTAAGCAAGGGGCTTGTTTTCAGGGACTAGACGGCCGGTATGGCGGCCCCATAGAACCACTGTTATTTTGGGGTTTTGAGCCACTTTTTCAGGTCCAGGAAATGCTTTCGGCGGCATGCTGCAAGTCAGTTTCTGTTGGCATGGTGTAAATGGCAGTTGTATTGATGCTGGAATGGCCCAGTATTTTCGCCACCCTATCTATCGGCTGACCGGCATCGATTAAATTCTTGGCGCAAGTGTGGCGAAGCGCATGCGGGGAAACCCATGGGATCTTGGCATTATAGGCGTATTTTTTAATCAGATGGCGAACCCCCCGTTCGGTGAGCGGGCGCTCTTTCTGCCCATAAAACATGTGGCCATCTGCGGAGGGGGCGGGGCGCGAATCTCCGCTTATACCAATATGTGAAATGATCGACTTTAGGGCAGTTGAGTTTAGCGGCACATACCGCATCTTGTTACCCTTGCCTTTTGAAATCCTAATCATTGCCTTGCGCCCTTCTATTATCAGATCGTCCTTACGGAGACTGCAAAGTTCGCCCACACGGATACCAGTATGTAACAACAGGTTGACAATTGCGAGATCTCTTTTTTTTCCGGTTTTTTGTACGGCTCTGATGAGGGCCAGTTGTTCTCTGCGTTCCAGTGATTTTGGCCCAATTGATTCACGGGAAACCCCCTTGATGTTTTCAATCGGATTGGTCGGGATGAAATTCATGTCACAGGACCACTTGCAGAAACTTGACAGACTAGCAATATGCCTATTAATAGTTGCCGGGCTTTTTTTGTTGTCCTGTAAATGCCTTCTATAATTAACTGTATCCAACGGTGTTATGATATGCGGAGAAAATGGATCCTCTGTCTGCTCTTCAATCCATCGGCTAAAAGCTGACAGATCAGCTAAGTAAGCCCGAATTGTCTGTTCCGACTTATCCTGATCATATAAATGGTCTAAGAAATCCTGTAAATAGTGGTTCATGTTACCCGCCCATTTTATTATCGGACATTATTTTTGCACGTTACCCTTTCCGGTTCTAATTCCCAGTCGCACTGGATGCGTAAAACCCTTATAGACAAAGGGGTTTACCAACTATAAATACGACTTTTAAGTGGCTTGTGTTTCAGCTTCGAAACGAATTTTGGCCAAATATGGTTATTATCGGACGTTATTCAGCCTATTAATGTCCGATAACTGTAATTATCGGACATTAATCAAATCAGCATTTAGGGGGTCAGGAAGCCCACAACCGGCGCGAAAAGGAATAACGCAACCAGCTACGGGAGGGCAACCGATAAAATTATCGGCCATGAATTATGGATTCAGCACAAGCAGACTACAGTAACAAATGGTACGCGGACCAATTTACCGCCGAATTTTTGAAAGACAGCGCGCGATATTGTGAAAAATGGGCAACTTGGCTGGTATGGGATGGTAAACGCTGGAAAGAGAACAGCGAACACATTGTACTCGCCCATTTCGATACTTGGATTGACCAGCTGGGCAAAAGCTACCACCAAGCCGAAGATAACGAGCAGAGGGAAAAGAACACAAAACAATTAAAGGCATTTCTAGCATCGCGGCCCAACACAAGGTTCTGAGCTACGCCACCCGCAACCTGTTAATCGAACCGGACCAACTGGACCAGGATATCTACTTGCTTAACTTTGAGAATGGCACTGTGGATCTTCGCACCGTCCAAATACGCGAACACGACCAAGCAGACAATATTACAAAGCTGGCAGAATACGACTATGACAAAGACGCCAGTTGTCCACGTTGGGGTCAGTTTTTATTAGAGATTATGGATAACTCCGAAGAGATGACCGACTTTCTCCAACTTGTGTCCGGTTACGGCGCGACCGGATCAGTGCGAGAGCAGGCGCTTTTTATGTGCTACGGCGCAGGCAGTAACGGGAAATCTACTTTTTGCGAGACTCTGCTAGAACTGATTAGCGACTACAGCGAGAGTGTCACTCACGATTTTTTTGCACTCAACAAAACAGATACCCATATGACAGCCGTTGCCGACATGGTCGGTAAACGTTTCGTAATCGGTTCCGAGTTCACCGGCAACCGGATGAATGAACCGATGATTAAACGGCTCACCGGTGGGGATACCATCAAAGCTCGACGGATGCGCCAAGATTATTTCCAATTGCAAGCCAACCCATTCATTTTTTATCCTGGTCAACGACAGGCCAAACATTGTTGGCACTGACGAAGGCATTTGGCGCAAATTGAAGCTGATACCCTTTACTCGACACTTCAGCAAAGAGGAACGAGACGAAGATCTGAAAGATAAGCTAACGGGTGAAGCCGAAGGTATTTTGAACTGGTTAGTAAAGGGTACGGTCCGATGGTTTGAGAATGGGCTTGACTATCCGGTTATAGTGGAAGGGGTCAGCGATGAATACCGAACCGACATGGACGCCTTCGGCCAATTCTTGAAAGAGTGTACCCAACGCGCCAACGGCCAAAAGTAGCCAGTGCTAAGTTGTTAGAGTATTACCACCGATGGTGCGACACTAACGGCGTGATGTTCAAGCCTGACCGTAGATGGTTGTCTAAAGAGATGCAACAACGCGGTTATGAAAAGAAACGGTCTGGTGGTTCATGGTGGTTAGGAATTGAGGTTTTACCGGAAGTTATCGACGAATTAAGCCATTCAAACAGTGATAATGGACAAGTGCAAAACTGTCAAACCCACACCGGGCACGGGAATGGACAAGTTGGACAAGTAGATTCATTATACGTGCGTGAAGAGGGTAATTTATCTGATAATGGTTTTCACTTGTCCACTTGTCCAAATGTAGAAACTTTTAACAGTTTTGATCTTGATAAAAGTCTGGATATTTTAGTGCGACAGTATTGGTCTGCGGGTGCTAAAAGGCAAGATTTGAGCTTTGAAGAGTTCGCGGCCGGTGAGTCCGGTTATTTGTCTAGTCTATCTGGTAACGAGTTGTCAGATCAGTTTTCGGGAAATCTCGATTTTTTTTAAAGCAATCGAAGATTTTTAAGTCTCTTGTAATCTATTTTGTTTTTTGTTGGGGAGGGCACGCGCGAAAGCTGCCAACCACAAAACATACAACAAAAAATACAGCCTCCCCTGCAAAAAAATTAAAATTCAATTCTACCTAGGCATTGACGGTACCTTCATCAAGGCCAGAGCACAGAATCGTTTGATGGAGGCTAAGGTGGGCACCGATAGAAGTATCGGACGTCTCCGCTCATCAACTGGCGGTAATGGGATCCAATCGACGTCGGTTGTTAAACAAACAACATGTAGGTAGACTACAATCAGTGCCGCAGTTCAGCCAGCAACTATTTACCATAGACTCTATCAGCGTCAGCAGATCAAACCAGACCAAAATTTATGGAAGGGCAAAGCAGAAATTAGCTTCGATATGCAGCCACGAGATAGTCAGACGGCCCTGGACACATACCTGTGTTTAAAGACACCGTTTTTTATACCGATGGCGGTTATGGCTGGGTCACGTCATCGGCCTTGGATGAATTTAGGAGGGGGCCTGATATTTCTGATCCCTTCCGAGATGGAGTGGAGGGTGAAGCGGACGTCGCTTTTAGACTTGCATTTCCCAACGGAAGTTACCGGGTGACTTGTTATTTTAGCCTCGCCGGGTCGGCAACACAACGGTTCACTGCTTTAGGCTTCCCTAATGGTCCAGGCAATCCTTCCATCAGATCGGAATCAAGTAGGCAAGGTACCATAAACATTATTGCTAACAGTAAAAAATGATTTAGAAGTTAAAAGTATCAACTGGTGATGACACGGTAGAGCGGAGTTATATTATCAACCCGGCTCATATTTAGTTTAAAAAAATCTCTCGAGGTTATATTAAAAACTAAAAAAACATCTGTCTCAAAAATCAGCCCGTGGAACCAAAGGCCAACCAGAAGCAATTCCTAAAAAAGCGTTTCAACTCTTTCAAAAATCTGGGACAAATAAAGATATCGCCGAAGATTTAAGCGTGAAAATGGCTTTAAAAGCTAAACTCGTGACCCAAAATCGGCTTCTAAGAGGCCTCTCAGTCCAGAACAAGAAAAAAAATTCCAAAGCTGATTGTTAGATAAAGATCCAGAACAATTAAAACTATCTTTCGCTTGATGGAGTCGTGAAGCTGTTCGTCGACTTATTAAACAACAACCAGGTCTTGAAGTAGCGGTTCGAACTATGGGGACGTCCTTAAAGAGATGGGGTTTCACTCCACAAAAACCAGTCAAGCGAGCTTGCCAGAGAAATGATCCACAGGTTCTAGAATAGCTGAATCAAGAATGTCCATCGATTAAAGCTCCTGCTAAGGAAGAAGATGCCGAAATTCATTGGGGAGATGAAACTGGATCTGTTTCAATGCCAGCAAATTTAAAGGGCTATTGCCCTAAAGGTCAGACAACAGTTCTGAAACACTCGGCGAAGAAATTCAACATCAGCATGATTTCCACCGTTACGAATCAAGGCAAAGTACGCTTGCTGATTTACGATAAAAAATAACGGTACCAGTTTTGATTCGTTTTCTGAAAAAAGTCTGTTTAATTCTGGATCATTTAAGGATTCATCACGCTAAATTAGTGAAAAGTTGGGTTCAAGAAGACAAGGAGAAAATTAAACTTTTTCACCTCCTATCAGATAGTCCAGACTTGAATCCGGACCAAGATTTAAATTGTGATCTCAAAACACATCCAAATCAAAAGTCGGTGCCGAAAAAAAAGAAGAGTTAAAAGAGTAAGATACTTGGATTGATGCGATCAATTCAAAAAAAGCCAGAGAGAGTTAAAAAAAATTTTGGCCTAAGTCGATAAATTATGCGGCCTAAAAAAACTCAATGGAAGCCGGATTAATAAAGTCATCGGAATTTAAGTTATTAGGAAGCCTCTTAACGTGTTTTCAGTCAAAGAATAACCCATCTTCAGCAACCGTTAACGCCGTATAGTACAATCACCTTAGAAACAAGCGAAACCCCAGGCGGGATCAGAGTATAACCTGTAACGATGATTAGTTGTAACTACTGCTGATAAGTCGCAGTTTGGTTGATGTTTAACGCAGGGCTTGACGAATAGCAGGTAAAAAACGTTGATTTTGTGAATCGGTGCCGATAGTTACACGAAGGCAATTTGCCAGGGGGCCAGACGCCCCAAAGTGGCGGATCAGAATCCCTTGATCGATCAGTGAGGTGTGCACCAGATCCGCCGGTTTTTGAGTACGGAACAGAACAAAATTAGCTTCTGTTGGGAACGGATGGATTCCATCTATCTTTCCTAGGGATTCATAGATCTGCTCCCGTCCACGTAGAATTGCGGCAACTGCGGAGGCGATTAGATCTCGATGTTGCAAAGCAATAGTCGCACATATCTGCGTAAATTGGTTTAGATTATACGGTAGGCGGATTTTGTTAATTTCGTTGATTAAATCAGGATGTGCAACTAAATAGCCGCATCTCAAACTAGCCAAGCCGTAGGCTTTGGAGAATGTCCTGGTAATGACCAGATTTTTGTGATCGGTGAATTGCTCCAGAAAAGTTTGGCCTGAAAACTCGTAGTAAGCTTCGTCCATAACGACTAGTGTATCTCGACGGGACAGAATGTCACCAACTACACCTGCATCGTACAGATTACCCGTTGGGTTGTTAGGATAGGCAAAAAAGACCAAATTCCGTTGCTGTCGATCCAGTGTCTGTTGCCATAAGGAAGCATTGAGATCGAAACTGTCGTTAAGCGGCAAACCGATCGTTGGTATACCCGCCGTTTGCGCAAAAATCCGATACATGGAAAAAGTTGGTGTTGGGAAAAGCACCGCCGCCTTTTGTCGACCAAAGATCTGAGCGAGATAAGCCAATAACTCATCCGAACCGTTGCCGATGACAAGCCAGTCTTCCGGAACGTTCAGATAACGGGCCAGTGTTCCTCTGAGTTGATCTGCGGTAGTATCTGGATAGTGGTGAAATGATAGTTTGGATATAGTGTCACTAATCTGTTGCCGTATCGGGTCCGGTAGATCGAAGGGTGATTCATTGGCGTCCAGTTTGATTTGGTGAGAAACTGCATTGACCTGATAGGCAGTGAGATCTTTCAAGTCAGGCCGAAAGAGGTGTTGTAGATCCATTACTGATAATTTGGGCGTGGAATTTACCAACTTAGAGGTTCAAAGTGTAGAATCGTTGGCCTGTCAACATCGCAAGTCAAGATACGGGGAAAGCAGTTTAAGAGCGATCTGCTTGCAATTTTTGGATATACTCTTCGTTGATATTGTTGGACGGATGATGATGGGTTTGATGGTGCTCCGCGTAATCTTTAACCAGCATGGTGTAGGTACTGATGGCTTGATCGGTATCCCCCTCCTCTTCGTGGATCTTACCAATCCAGTAAAGCGCGGATCGACGCATATCGTAGCTGAAATTATCCTTATTGTCCACTACTTTCCGATAAGCTTCAATTGAACCGTCGGGGTTTTTTTGGTCGTAGTAAATTTGTGCGATAAAAACCAACGAATTGGAGGCGTTCTCGTTGCGAGGAAAATCTTCGATCGCTTCTTCAAGCTGGATAATCGCTTCGTCGTGCTTGCCCATTCGTTGATAGGCCCAGCCAATATAGAAACAGGCATCTTGAGCCACTACTGATTTAGGATAGTTCTCAATCGTTCGTTCGTAGGCTGAGATCGACTCCTCATACTTTCCTTGGGCAAAGAGGGCTTGCGCAATACCGAATTGGGCGTTGGGAGCTAAAATTTCAAGCCCTGCGTCAACTACATTTTGGAATTCAGCAATCGCCCCATCGTATTGTTGGGTTTCGATCGCGATTCGGCCCAATTGATAGACCACTTCGTGCACGATTGGATCATTCGCTAGATCTATTCTCAATGTCCTGAACTCATCCTGTGCCAGACTCCACTGCCCTTTACCGTAGTAGCACATCGCGCGATTGAATAACGAGGTGTTGTAAAGAGAACTGCCGGAATAGTCTGTAAGTAACTGTCCAAAAAATCGCAAAGATCGATCGTAGTATAGATCTGACTCGGCCAACTCTGAGCTAACAGCTTTTCTTTCCTCGGCTAACCGGTAATTAGCGTAAGCGATAGCGTAGAGGGAATCGTCAGCATATTCGCTGTCCGGGTAGTGGATAATCAGCCGACGGAACATGGAAAACTGTTGTTCCTGTGAAATGGCGAGACGCGAGGCGTATTGATAGAGGGCATCGTCAGCCCAGTGGGAGTCGGGATACCGATCAAAGACTTTGCGGTACAGCGTACGGATCTTTTCAATTTGGTTGGCGTCACTGTCTTCAGTAACTGGAGGGGTATCAGCTTTTTCCACTTTTCGCCACGCCTTGTCCGCCCGGTCGTCATATTGTCCTAAGCGATTTTCTGTCGCTCGACCGATGAAGAAGCCGACCAGAAAGGCCAGGATCATTAAATCAACCACAATAATAATGCGCTTCATTTTCTTTTTATCCTTTCTATCTGTTTATCATTGAGATGCAAGTCGCATATTCTATTCTGTCTTGACCTAGCCTAGCCTGTAAATTTTGACCTGTAAACCCAATCGGAATCTAAAGATTAGGAAAAGTTTACGTGAGGTAATACAGTATGTCAAGGCCAAATCAAACTCGACTCCGACTGCAAAAATTGACTTTTTCATTAATTTCCCTCTGTGCTATAATTCGGCTAAAATTCTTACACTAGCAAACATTCTGCGATCCTAACTGCATAGAGAGATCGCCCAAATCAATATTCGATGAGCTTAGAGACCATCACTAACCAGCTTGGACAACTGATCCAACGTATGGATCAATTTTTAGAACAATCTACTTCTGACAACCGGCAACCACAACTCGATCTAGATCAATATCTCGCCTTTCGTTGGCACAATCACTACCAACACCTAATCCCTGTCATACACCCTGATCTGACCGACATTTCAGATCTAATAGGCATCGACGCACAGATTAAACGGCTGGATCAGAATACACGCCAATTTTTGCAAGATCTGCCGGCTAACCACGTTCTATTGTGGGGGGACCGGGGAACCGGAAAGTCGTCTTTGGTCAAGGGGATGTTAGTTCGCTACGCCTCAGACGGACTGCGCTTAATTGAGGTTGGCAAACAGGGGTTGCTATTTTTGCCTGAGATCGTCGAAACGGTCTGGGGTCGACCAGAAAAATACCTGTTGTTTTGTGATGATCTCTCTTTTAATGTGGAAGAATCGGCCTACCGAGAACTAAAAGCTATGTTGGAGGGTGGAATTTCAGCTCGTCCAGAAAATGTTCTAATTTATGCCACTTCAAATCGACGGCACCTGATGCCACGACAAGTCAGCGACAATAAATTCCCGGTCGATGACTCAGATGAACTCTATCCGCGAGAATCAACAGAAGAGAAAGTTTCATTGAGTGATCGTTTCGGCTTACGACTGGCCTTCTACCGAATTTCTCGTCCTACCTATCTACAGATTGTTTCCCACTATGCTCAGAGGAGAGCCATAGATCTATCGGATCAGGAACTACACCAATTGGCACTGGAATGGGAAGCTAATTCTAGCGTTCGATCCGGTCGTGCGGCACGACAGTTCATCGATGATTTGGAAGGGCAACTGCGCCTACAATAGCATTGACTTTAGATCACAATTTCCAACGAGGTGCCAATCGTGCAAAACTTAGAACTTAAAGCCATCTCAAGTTGCCATCAAGCTTGCGTTGTTGCACTCAAGCAGATGCCGGCCGACTTTAAGGCCTCGATATATCAGATTGACACCTATTTTCATTGCCCCACAGGTCGGCTCAAACTACGCCAAATGGTGGATCGTGCGGAACTGATTGGCTACAATCGCCCCAACAGTCAAACCTCTCGGTATAGCCAATATCAAATCTTACCGATTTCTAATCCCGATTCACTCAAACAGATCTTAACCCAAACATTAGGTGTTAAAGTTGTCGTTGAAAAACAGCGAGCTCTATGGCTTTTCGGTGCGACGCGCATCCATCTAGATCGGGTTGAAAATTTGGGGCAATTCATCGAATTAGAGACAGTGATCCAATCTCAGTCGATGGAAGAGGCAGAGCGTGAGCATCAGCGTGTCAAACGGTGCCTGAAAATTGAGGGCCGGGATCTGATTGGCCAATCTTACAGCGACCTTCTTCTATTTAACCGTTGACATTCACTTGAGTATCAGATAAAATCCGGCTCTAGTTAGTTATTGTACTTAAAGTGGATTTAGGGCAATTGTACCGGTATATTTTGTTAGGTTTTGACAGTGTAAACGTGAAAATTGAAATTGATTGAAAGGAGTTTGATGTGCAGGCATTCGACTATGTTGCAGCTAAAAGTTTGAGTGAAGCAGTAAATCTGCTCACTAAATATCGAGACCAAGCCCGCATTTTGAGCGGTGGGACAGACCTGATCGTACAAGTTCGAGAAAACCATCGCCAGGTTGGGATGATGGTTGATATTAAAGGTGTACCGGAAGTAAACACCTTGTCATATAACGGTAGCTTGGAAATTGGAGCCTCTGTTCCCTGTTATAAAATTTATAGTAACGAGGCGATTAAAAGCAACTTTCCGGCCCTAGTAGATGCAACCTCCATCATCGGCGGTGTTCAGATCCAGAGCCGGGCCAGTGTCGGTGGCAACTTGTGTAACGCCTCACCAGCCGCGGACTCGATACCAGCCTTGATTATATTGGGGACGCAATGCGTGGTCAATGGGCCAGATGGGGAACGATCAGTTGCGGTTGAGGATTTTTGTGACGGCCCCGGACAAACAGCATTAGAGAGTAATGAACTATTGGTTAAACTGGTCATTCCAACGCCAGCCCCAAACGCCAGCAGTTTTTATCTCCGGTTCACCCCCAGAAACGAAATGGATATTGCCGTTGTCGGCGCAGGAGCGGCAGTTGAATTGAGTGCCGATCATCAAACGTTTGTTTCGGCCCGGATCGCACTAGGAGCCGTCGCGCCAACGCCACTTTTCGCCGACGATGCCAGTAGCTTATTAGCCGGCAAACCAGTTTCAGACGAATCTATCGAAGAGGCCTGCGAAGCGGCTAAAGACATTGCTACGCCAATCAGCGATATGCGAGGTACAGCCGCACAACGGACACATCTGGTTGGCGTCCTGACCAGACGGGCACTAAATGGTGCGATCAACCGAATTAAGGAGGGGAGCTAATGTCAAGAAAAGTACACGTTCAAACACAGATTAACGGAGAAAATGTAGAATTTTTGTGTGAACCTCGTCAGAGCATGCTGGAAGTGCTGCGTAACGAACTCGACCTAACCGGTGCCAAAGAGGGTTGTAACAATGGTAACTGTGGTGCCTGCACGATCATAGTGGAAGGGCGACCTGTTAACTCTTGTTGTATGTTGGGAGTGGAAGCCGAAGGGAAAGAGATCCAAACTATCGAAGGTGTTGCCACCCCGGAAGGCCTTCATCCATTACAACAAAAGTTTCTGGAGCATGCCGCCCTTCAGTGTGGAATCTGTACTCCTGGCTTTATTATGAATGCGAAAGTGCTACTCGAAACAAATCCCAACCCGACTGAAGAAGAGGTTCGGTTCTGGTTAGCAGGAAACCTATGCCGTTGCACTGGGTACGATAAAATTATACGAGCCGTCCTCGATACAACCGAGACAACAGGAGTGAGCACTAATGGCTGACGGAAATGGTTACAAGGTCGTTGGAACACGGCCTATTCGCCACGATGGAGTCGACAAGGTCACAGGGCGCGCTAAGTACGGTGCGGATCTCAATTTTCCCGATATGCTCTTTGGTAAGATTCTACGCAGTCCTCATGCTCATGCCAAAATAGTATCTATTGATGTCAGTCGAGCTTTAGCCCATCCTGGGGTAAAAGATATTGTGACTTCAAAAGATTTGCCTATCCTCAGCGAGAATATCCTCGCTGAGGATAAAGTCTTTTACAAGGGACACGCTATCGTTGGCCTGGCCGCCGTCGATGTTCACACTGCCGAAGAGGCTCTTTCCTTAATCGATATAGAATACGAAGTTTTACCCGCGGTGACCGATGTCGCAAAAGCCATTCGAGAAGATTCCGTGGTTCTACATCAATCGCTGACCACCAACACACTGGGCGAGAAGACGGGCAAGCCCACCAATATCAGTTCCCATGTTCGTCATCAAAATGGTGATGTGGAAGCCGGTTTCGCTGAAGCAGATGTCGTGGTTGAACGAACGTTCACTACCCAAACAGTGCACCAGGGGTATATCGAGCCAATCACCGCTACCGCCAAATATAACCCTGACGGGGAACTGACGGTGTGGACCAGTACGCAGGGGGCTTTTAACGTCCGTCAGCAGGTTGCCGGGATTTTGGACTGTCCAGCTTCGAAGGTCAGGGTGGTACCTCTGGAAATTGGAGGTGGGTTCGGTGGCAAGACAACGGTATACGTCGCTCCAGTGGCGGCTTTATTGGCCATGCGTACCGGTCAAATCGTCAAAGTGACCATGACACGCGATGAAGTGTTTGAAGGTACAGGCCCAGCGCCCGCCACCCTGATTCGCCTCAAGATGGGAGCAACCAAAGATGGACGTATAACAGCGGCTGATACTGACCTCTTCTACGAAGGCGGAGCCTACCCCGGATCAGCTGTCGGGGCCGGGGCCAACTGTATGTTCGCCGCTTATAAAATTCCCAATTTAATGATTGACGGTTTCGACGTTGTGGTCAATAAACCCAGTTCCCATGCCTATAGAGCGCCAGGGGCCCCCAATAGCTCTTTCGCTGCCGAGTGTGTGATAGACGAAATTTGCCAAAAACTGGATCTCGATCCGCTCGAGTTTCGAATGATTAACGGCGCCAAAGAAGGAGACCGGAATCCGATCGGTCCTAGACACGGCAAGATTGGTTACTTGGAAACAGTTGAAGCGGCCCAAACCCATGACCATTACCAGGTCGAGGTCGGCAATGGTAAATTGCGTGGTCGTGGAGTCGCTTCTGGTTACTGGGGCAACGGTGCCGGGCGCTCCAGCGTGAATCTGACTGTTAATCAAGACGGCACCATCATGTTGCTAGAAGGATCGACCGACATCGGTGGCACCCGGGCCTCCATTGCCATGCAAGCGGCAGAGGTACTGGGGATTGCAGCCGAAGATGTCAGACCGGCAGTGGTTGACACTAACTCCATCGGCGAGACAGGAGTTACCGGCGGTAGTCGAACCACGCACGCCACCGGTCTGGTTGCTATTCGGGCAGCTGAAAGCGTCATCGAACAGATGAAAGAAAAACTGGCCGATCATTGGGAAGTAAACCTCAATCAGGTCGACTTTGCTGATGGCACTTTTTTAAACAGTGATAATCAGATTAGTTTCAAAGAAGCGGCTAGGATTTGTTCTCCCGTGGTGGGTTCGGTCACCGAATCGACCACGGGCGCCGGTGGAGCCTTCGGCACCCACGTGGTTGATGTAGAAGTAGATGAGGATACCGGTAAAGTAGAGGTCCTCCGTTATACCGCCGTTCAGGATGTGGGAACCGCCATTCACCCCAGTTACGCCGAAGGGCAAATACAGGGCGGCGCGGTCCAGGGAATAGGTTGGGCCTTGAGTGAGGAATACGTTTATGACCAGAAAGGCCAAATGGTTAATGCCAGTTTCCTCGACTACCGGATGCCCACTAGCTACGATACGCCCATGGTTGACACTGTTATGGTTGAAGTTCCGAATCCTGGACATCCATTTGGTGTGCGTGGTGTGGGTGAAGTTCCGTTGGTACCGCCGTTGGCAGCTATTGCCAATGCTGTTTCACGGGCCATCGGTGTTCGGATGACCCATCTTCCCATGAATCCGGGATCGGTCTTAAAAGCGCTCAACAAGATCTAATTAATAGTGAACAGTTAACTCTTAAATCTATATGGCGATTGTTGCTATCCCTTCATTAATGCGAGATTTAACCCAAGGGAAAGCAGAAGTTGTGATTCAAGGGTCGACTCTGCGAGAACTGGTGGAGAACATAGAGGCTCAATTTCCCGGTGTTAAGGATCGACTCTGTCATGAAGACGCCAATGGGGTTCGGATCAGTCCTTATATCGGTGTTTACGTCGATGGCGCGCTCGTGGAAAAAGGAATGCGGTCACCGATTGGTGATTCGTCGGAAGTTCACTTTTTACCTGCCATTAGTGGCGGGAGTGAAAGTTGAGGCTCCCTATCAGGCCAAGCTAAAAGCTGTTACCTCTCGTGACTAACACTCGAAAGGGTACTAACCTTGTCCTCTTGATGAAGGGAAAGTTGGCCTAAACAAGCAACACGAACCAAAAGGTTCCGGTCTTCGCCAAAGCGGGAATCGGGGCCGCTTCGCTAACATGTCGTAAATAGAACTCGAAGGAGTATTAACCAGTTGGGTGAGGATACCGTCCCCCGGTCGGGGCTAATAAGTCACCGACCGAAGGTCGGACGCCTGGCTAGACCCTATCGTTGCACCGAAGATTGTATTCGAGACCTGGATAAAACTGGGCAGTTAATTAGGGTTCAAGAAGAGGTTTCACCTTATCTTGAGATGGCCGAGTTGACTCGTCGTGTTTATAAAGCTGGAGGGCCAGCCCTTTTGTTTGAGCAGGTCAGTGGCACTCCCTTCCGGTCGGTGTCTAATCTCTTTGGTACAGTAGACCGGGGACGATATATTTTCCGAAAAACCCTCTCCTCGGTCAAAGCGGCTGTCAGATTCAAAGCCGACGTTAGGACAGCCTTTACCAGCCTGAAGAACCTCTTTAGCCTTCCTCTGGCGGCCCTTCATTCACTTCCGATTTATACGCGGTCTGCACCAGTACTAGCCTGCGAAACAACCGTTTCCAAACTCCCACAGATCGTCAGTTGGCCACTTGATGGTGGGGCCTTTATTACCCTACCTCAGGTCTTATCGGAAGATCCGGAAGAACCGGGCCTACTCAATACTAACCTGGGAATGTATCGGATTCAATTATCGGGAAACGATTATCAGGTGGAGAAAGAGGTTGGCCTGCACTACCAGATCCACCGGGGAATTGGTATCCATCATGCCAAGGCTATCAAACAGAATCACCCCTTAAAGGTCTGTATTTTTGTTGGTGGACCGCCTGCACACACTTTTGCCGCAGTGATGCCACTTCCTGAAGGCTTATCGGAGGTCATTTTTGCTGGAATGTTAGCCGGCAGAAATTTTAGGTTCAAAAAATGGAGAGGATACCAAATCGCCGCCGAGGCAGATTTCTGTCTGGTTGGAACAATAGATCCATATGAGACCAAACCCGAAGGCCCATTTGGTGATCACCTCGGTTACTACAGTTTAACGCACGATTTCCCCTATATGAAAGTCGAGAAAGTGTTCCATCGCAAAAACGCAATCTGGCCTTTTACGGTGGTTGGGCGTCCACCGCAGGAGGACACGACATTTGGCCGTTTGATTCACGAAATTTCCAGCCCTATGGTCCCTGTTGAAATACCGGGGCTTAAAGAGTTGCACGCTGTCGACGAAGCGGGTGTTCATCCGCTTCTCCTTGCAATTGGCAGCGAAAGATATGTACCTTATCGCCAACGCATACCAATGGAGTTACTGACACAAGCCAACGCCATCCTGGGTTTTAATCAGTGCAGTTTGGCCAAATACCTGCTGATCGTGGCCGAAGAAGATAAACCGGATCTATCGACTCACGAGATTGAAGTCTTTTTTGTCCATCTACTAGAGCGGATAGATTTAACCCGGGATATCCATTTTCAGACTAGGACAACCATTGATACTCTGGATTACTCCAGTCAGGAACTGAATTTTGGTTCCAAGGTAGTTTTCGCTGCAGCAGGGCCAAAGATCAGAGAACTGGCCACTGAAATACCGCAACACCTGAGTGTTCCTTTCGAGAAGGCAAAAATGGTGATGCCGGGGGTCTGTGCTGTTGAAAGCCCAACTTTCAGCGATGATTATGATCAAGCTAGAGCGCAAGTTAAAAGTTTTTGCGCTGAGGTTAATCCTGATCAGTGGAGGGCAATTCCACTAATTGTATTGGTGGATGATGTCCAGTTTTGCACAGCTGATTTGGCTAATTTTTTATGGCTTACTTTTACGCGCTCCAACCCATCAGAGGATATCTATGGTGTGCAGGAATTTGTGGAAAATAAACATTGGGGAACATACGGTTCGTTGGTGATTGACGCGAGGTTTAAGCCGCATAATGCACCACCTTTAATTGAGTCGGAAGCGGTTAACAAGCGGGTGGATCAGATCATCGACAACAATCCTCAACTCGATCGGCTACTGAACTAACTATGAAAATTGAGAATTCCCTATCTCTCCTTGTTCACCCCGACCGGAGGTCGGCGTCTTCGACCAGATCGAGGGAAACGGCATTGACTCTTCGCTATTCAAATCGTCACGGAGGTTAAAAATAGAGGCCATGAATATTACTGTCATTAGTTGCTCTCTCCATCCACAGAGTAGATCTTACGTGATGGCACAACAACTAAGTAATGACCTAAAACGATTAGGAGCAACAGGTCAACTGGTTGACCTGCGACAACATCCCCTCCCTTTATGCGGAACCGATACCGCTTACGATGATCCGATGGTAGCGAAGATTCGTCAGATAGTTGAAGCAGCATCCGCTATCATTCTAACGGTACCCATTTATAATTACGATATCAACGCAGCAGCTAAAAATATGATCGAACTGACGGGTAGGAGATGGGAGAATAAAGTAGTTGGTTTCGCCTGTGCTGCTGGTGGTAGATCAAGCTACATGTCGGTGATGGGGATTGCCAACAGCTTGATGCTCGATTTCCGATGTTTGATTACACCACGTTTTGTTTATGCTACTGGTGACGACTTCGGTAACGATCGGACGCCAGAGATGTATATTCAATCGGAGACAATTCAGGAAAGGCTTACGGAATTAGCAGGCACAGCCTTTGCTTTGACTGAGTCCTGGAATGACATTCAACAGCGATGAATGAACGCCGAATAAGCAATCAGCGTAAACCGTTACAGACAACCGTAATTGGCAGTTATCCATTTCCGGCTTGGCTTGAATTTGCCGCTCAAAACCTGAATCGATTCGGTACTGCAGATGTTGATGAACTACAGACCGATGCGGTGACAGCAGCAGTTCAAGATCAATTGGTGGCTGGACTCGACGTGATTACCGATGGAGAACAGACACGCCTCGATTTTAATCTCTCCTTCTACGGTCATTTGCAAGGCATCGAAATGGAGTCCGCAACCCCCCGTCAATTTGGTCCTCCTGCCCATGACCAGCGGGGTAAACATAAGATCGTAGACCAACTCACCGCGTCACGAGGATTAGGGGCAGTAGAAGAGTTCGAACGACTCAAGCAGGTCGTGGCTCATATTGATGATTGCCCTAAGCTTAAGGCTTCAGTACCGGGGCCCTATACCTTGAGTGGTCGCTTGATTCCGAACGACCGCTATCCAGACCGCTACGCGATCACCGAAGCTCTGCTACCAATTGTGCGACAGGAAATTGTGGACCTGATAGCTGCAGGATGCCAGGAACTGACAATTGACGAACCGTCCATGAGTTGCTATGCACATCGGGAAGATCCCAACCGGTTTGTCGGTATTTTCAACCGAACTGTCGCACCGGCCATCGGAAAGACTAGACTATCTACCCATCTCTGCTTTGGTAACTATAAAGGCCGTGCGGTCGGATTACGCAAGTATGCCCCTATGTTTCCCTATTTCCTTCAACTTCCGGTAGATGAGATTCACCTTGAGATGGCCAGCCGGGAGTTTTCGGAGATTGAAATAATCGAGGAGATTGCCCAGGAAAAAGATGTGGCGGTGGGCATTGTCGACGTTAAAAGTTACTATATCGAAACTGTTGATGATATCGCTGAGCGGGTTCGACTCTGTTTGTCCTATGCTCCAGCTGAAAAGTTAGCTTTTGCACCAGATTGTGGATTGAGCCAGACTGCTCGTTGGGCAGCTAAACAGAAATTGAGTAATGTCGTGGCAGGGGTAGAGGTCGTACGGCAAGAACTTGGCCTATATTAAGCCAACTCAGCTATTTGCCTGATCAGGAAGATATATTCATTGACTACTCCTTACCTGTTAGAAGTTGGTGGCCAACGGTCACTAACCTCTTCGATTTCCTATACCTTAAGCTCTTTGTCCTCCACCCTCCACACAGGTCGAAAACACGGTTGTGGCGTGTTGCCTATTGGTCATAAAAGCATGCCCTCAGTTAGAAGTTAGAATCCACACTTGATTAAGGGGAAGCGACGTCCTCTTTAGCCATCCATGCAACACGCGATCACCGACCAATCTGGTAGTTCTGTCCGGTCGGTTCTAATAGCCCTTCTTCTTATTCCGATTAATTGTTACTGGATTGTCTATACCGAGATGGTTTGGTGGGGGTTATTTCCAACCACCATGTCGCTTTTCTTCAATGTAGTTTTCTGCCTTTTTCTTATTATCCTGCTGAATTTGGCCATAAAACGTATCCAACCTGATTGGATATTGAGTCAGAGCGAACTACTAACCATCTATATCTTGTTGTGTATGGGCAGTGTGGTAGCATCCCACGATTTCGGCCAGATTCTAGTACCACTGATAGGACACGCCTTTTGGTTTGAGACGCCGGAGAACGAATGGAAAGAGCTATTTTTCCCCTATATCCCTAAATGGCTTACCATTCAGGATAAATCAATTCTGGAAGGTTACTACGATGGCGATTCTACGCTCTACAGGATAGAACAACTCAAAGTCTGGATAACGCCAACGTTATGGTGGACAACCTTCGTTGTGGCCCTTTTTTGGGTGATGGCCTGCATCAACGTCATACTTCGGAAGCAGTGGATTGAACACGAAAAACTGGCTTATCCGATCATTGAGCTTCCCTTTGCCATGACAAAGGAGAACGGGACGCAATTTTTCAAAAATAGACTCTTCTGGCTGGCCTTTATTCTGGTCTCCATCCTGAACCTGGTCAATGGACTCAGCTACTTTGTCCCCAGCCTTCCCATTATCGGTGTGCGATTTCGAGACGTCGGTTATCTCTTCACCGAAAAACCGTGGAACGCATTGGGCACCGTCCGTTTCTCAATTTACCCTTTCGTGATTGGCTTGGGGTTTTTTATGCCCTTAGACCTCTCATTTTCATGTTGGTTTTTCTTCCTGTTTCGTAAATTCCAGCATGTTCTGGGTTCCATCTTGGGATTGCGATCCTTCGGGTTTCCCTTCGATCGTCAACAGTCACTGGGGGCTTATCTGGGGTTGTCTGTGGTCGCCGTCTGGATCAGCCGGAAGTATTTAATCCGTATTTTTAGACATGCTATCATAGAACGGGAATCCGACCTGGATGAATCCAACGAGCCGATGAGGTATCGTACCGCTATTTTAGGCATTGTTATTGGACTGGCCTACCTGATCGGGTTCGCCAGCAAGATGGGTTTGACGACCTGGATCGCAGCCTTGTTCTTTCTGATTTATCTTTTTTTATCGATCGGTATTACGCGTATGCGAGCCGAGTCCGGGGCTCCAGCGCACGATCTACATGTGATGGGAGCCGACTATACCCTGTCAACCTTCCTGGGCACCCGATTTTTAGGTCGGCAGAACTTGACAACCATTACCTTTTTCTTTTTCTTTAACCGTGCCCACCGTAGCCACGCTATGCCTCATCAGCTTGAGGGATTCAAACTAGCCCGCCGGTCTGGATTTCGGCCTAATCCGTTGATGATCTTAATTATCCTGGCGGTGATTGTGGGTTCCATCTCTTCCTTCTGGGCCTACGCGCACGATTGCTACCATTTTGGGTCGAATGGGGGATTTGGCGGAGAACCCTTTCGGCGCCTAGAACAACAGATAAACTATCCTTCAGGGCCCGAATTCCTCGAGGCCGCCTTTATCGGCGTTGGAATGGCGTTTACTTTCATCTTGATGTTCTTTCGGATGAAGTTTTTCTGGTGGCCTTTTCACGCCGTAGGCTACGCGGTCTCCGGGGCTGATGATTGGTGCATGAACTGGCTTTGGCTCTCCCTCATGATTTCGACCTTGATTAAGTGGATCGTGCTAAAACAGGGTGGATTGGGGGTTAACCGAAGATTGAGTCCGTTTTTCCTGGGGTTAGTGCTGGGTGAGTTTGTGGCCGGAAGCCTGTGGAGTATTTACGGCGTTACCTTTAATACTCGCATCTTTCCCTTTAAGGATTGGTAAACTTGTTAGTGAATCGATACCGATTCCGACACCTAAAATCGGCTTTTTTATTCAGAACGATTTGGATCTATTTACCAAAAACTACGTTGTCCTGGTCAAATAAAAGGTGAAGTGGAAGAGCAACTCTAGTCTCTACTTACCACAGTATTATACGAAATTTCTCGTTGTGCGTGTAACGCTATTCAAGGTGCCCCGAAGGACTTTCACAAGGTGTTCGTCGATGAAGGGACGGGCTATGGGCAAGGAACTGGAGTGATTTAAGGCGAGAAAGAACAGCAGAGGCTGGCCGTTCCACTCCGTTCCGAGCATTTATTTTTGATATGAATCATTTTCATAAAACCGTGAACGGCTACACGAATTTCACGCATATATTCGTGAAATTTGATTCATTTGTGAGATTCGTGATTCTGTTCAGCATCATGTGAACAACGACTACAAAATATGCTCAAACCTTTCAAATTATCCACAAAACACATCATCGTCATAGCATTACTACTGCTACAATCTTCTGCCGATCTAGATGCTCAAATATTTCCCGTCTTGTGATAGCCCAAGTCACATCTACAACGCCTACATCTTAAAAGAGTATCACAAACACGAAAATTACAAAATATGATAGGCTTTCAAATTAAACTTAACTCTCTTTCCAAACTGGATCTCACATTTTCTCATGGCACTGCTTATGTATGCCTTCAACAGTATATTGATACTGTTTCTTCGATCGGATACATTCGCGGTGGCGATCTCCGGCCGTTAGAGGAGCGCCCCTCCTAAACAGTGAAACGAAACTAACATGACCGATCAATCCCATCTTCAACCCAACCTCTTTGACTCCCCCAATCCAAAGGCGCCGGGGCCACCATCTGCTAACATCCCCCTGGCCCATGCTATTCGACCAAAAACGTTGGATCAATTTGTAGGTCAGGAGCATCTGTTGGCAGAAGGACAACCACTCCGCCGAGCTATTGAGCAGGACCAGATCCCATCCGCTATTTTCTGGGGGCCGCCCGGCTGTGGAAAAACCTCCTTAGCCCACATCATCGCTAACCGGGCGCAATCGCCATTCCAGTTTTTGAATGCGGGTACTACCGGGGTCCCCGAACTGCGTAAACTGCTGGCTGTGGCGGAAAACCTCGTCGATCGTCAGGGCTTGTCCACAATTCTATTTCTGGACGAGATCCATCGTTTCAACAAGGCCCAACAAGATTTCCTACTCTCATCTGTTGAAGGTGGTATACTGATCCTAATCGGTGCTACCACCGAGAACCCCTCTTTTGAAATCAACGCCGCTCTTCTGTCCCGCCTGCAGGTCTATACCTTCCAACCCCTCTCCGATCAGCATATTGACCTGCTGATCCAGCGAGCCTTAACCGCCCCTGACAACGGCTTGGGTCGCTACCAAGTTGATCTAACCGATGATGGACTAGAAGCGCTGATCCATTGGTCAGCGGGCGACATCAGGCAAGCCCTCAATGCCCTTCAATTGGCCGTCCAGACTATCGCTGCCGAAAGTCATCCCACTCAATTAGATGCCCAGAGAATTCAGGAGGTAGTTCAGAAACGAATCTTAGCACACGATAAAAGCGGAGATTCGCACTACAACCTGATTTCGGCTTTAATTAAGAGCCTTCGTGCCTCAGATCCGGATGCTGCCCTCTACTGGTTAGCACGACTGTTAGAGAGCGGGGAGGAGGCTCGCTTCATCGCCCGACGAATGGTAATTCTGGCCTCTGAGGACATCGGCATGGCCGATCCACAAGCTCTGCTAATAGCCGATGCAGCAGCCAGAGCGGTAGAGTATGTCGGTCTACCGGAAGCCGAGCTAAACTTAGCCCATGCGGCCGTCTATCTGGCCTGCTCACCCAAGAGCAACGCTGCTTATCAAGGCTTGCTGACGGCCAAAAAAGATGTGCGGGAAAAACCGGTCTTCCCTGTGCCTCTGCATCTACGAAATGCGCCCACCTCACTGATGAAAGACCAGGGGTACGGTCAGGATTATCGATACGACCACGACTTTGAAGACGGAATCGCTGGACAGTCGCACCTACCTGAAGAACTGAAAGAGCGTCGGTATTACCACCCCACCCAGAGAGGTTACGAGCAACAGGTTCAGGCCTACTTAAGTCGGGTAGCAGGCAAACGTAATACGGATGAAACCAACGATTGATTGGCCAACAGCGATCCGTTCCGATTGATGTCTTTTCGCTCCGGTCTACTTGGTCGAATTTTTCCGGGTTGACCGGAAATTCTAAAAATTCCGTATGAAACAATCAGCGCTATTTCCCTCATATCCCCGCCCTTATAAATACCTGTTTCTCTTTCTGCTTATTCTTCATCTGCTGCCGATCTGGATATTCCACTACTTTCCGTCACAGGATGGTATGAACCATGTCTACAACGCCTACATACTAAAATCCTATCACGATCCCGCCTTATATAAAACACGCGAAGTTTTCCAACTTAACCTGGCTCTTTTCCCAAACTGGATCTCACACTTGCTGATGGCGGGATTGATGTTTATTGTTCCGCCCCTGATAGCTGAGAAGTTATTACTGACCCTTTGCATTGTCGGTGTCCCTTTGGCCTTCCTCTATTTTTTGCGCAGCATTGATCCAGATAACACCTTTTATGCCTGGTTAGGTTTTCTGTTCTCTTACCACTACCTGTTGCATATGGGATTTTATAATTTCGCTCTCAGCTTTGCTCTCTTTTTCATTGTCATCGGCTACTGGTGGCGTAACCGACATGTTATGACAGCCGAACGGATTGGTATTTTATACCTGATGCTGATCGCCCTCTATTTTTGTCATATTGTCTCCTATGCACTATCACTGGCGGTGATTGCCGTAGTTGCCTGTTTAACTCTCCGACGCCTCAGGCCGGTGATCATTTGCGCCGGATACATGATGCCGGCCGGATTCCTGTTACTAAATTATCTGCTGGATAGTACACAGGGGGCAGAACATCAATATGAATCCGGTGGCTGGATCTGGGAATATCTCTGGAAAAACAGATCACTACTGGCCTTCAACGACGATTTTCTGTGGGCCAACCTGGTTCTATTGGGATTTGTTATCGGACTGGCTCTTTATACCGTATGGATGGACAAACTCAGAGCGCGAAAGCTCATAGCAGAAAAGGATGTCTTTCTAATTCTAGCCGTGATTTTTCTATTACTGTTCTGGAAGTTACCCCGGGCCATCGGTTCCGGCGGCTGGATTAATGAACGCTTACACCTTTTTGTGATACCCCTATTACTACCCTGGTTGTCAACGCGTTTCCACCGAATCGTGAAACAGTCACTAGTCGGCTGTTGGATTTTACTCTCGTTAGTTCATTTGGGTTACACTTGCCGTGACATGTCTGTTTATAACCGTGAAATGTCAGAATTTGCCAGAATCGTGGAACTGCCTGACCACACGGTATTTAAACGATTAGATCCAGACTACTGGGGAACTTTGACTAAGTATGCACTCCCTTATTTCAACGGCTTCGTTTCCTACGGATTTAGTGGAGATCGCGCCTACATCCACAATTATGAAGCAGAATTTGACTATTTCCCGATCAACTTCAAGGGGAACAATAACCGGGATGCTTATGATGGTGATCCAATCACCTATCGGATCGGTTGGAACATCGCTGAAGATAGTCAGAAATTAAATCCCTTTCATCAGGACTATGACTTGAGTTTGTCGGATGGGCCTCTAATAATATTACGGCACAAACTGTTTGATCCAGCTAGAGAAAGGGTATGGGATCTAGAGACTAAAAAAACCGGAATGATGCAGTTTGTCATGGGAGATCTGCAGACCTCCCAACCCGGCACCTATCCACTGGTACCTGAATTGCGTTATCGACCGGGGGGGTATGGTTGGGATACGCTTTCACCGAGACATACATTCAATGGCGGTGTCCAAGATTCCGAAGATGCCGCTTTTGTCATCGATCTACCCAATGGCAAATATCAGATCGGTTTTAAGTTTCAATCGGATATGGTCCACCCCCATCGAATTGCCCTTTATGGCAATGGGCAGCGGTTGGGGAAGCCTTTTATCATCCCGGTAGCGCAGGTGCCGATAGAAAAAGTCTGGTTAATAGAGGTTACTAACGAACGCTTGACCCTCGTTATCCACTCTCTTGATCGAGGAAAGAACGCATACTGGATCTGGAGCGGGTTGACCATAAAAAGACAATGAGTGTCTGACCAGTATCTTTCTACTCTTCAACGAGACGGCCGATCAGCGATTGGACTGGCTGATAATATTTCACCAAGATGACAGTCTGCCTAGAGTTCTTCGCAATGCTTTCCGGGATACTACCAAAGAGTACTTTGGGATACATACTACGATCGCTGGCACCTACAATAATAGCATCATACGACTTGGCTAGGTCGTCATTTTCAGCTTCCTGAGTGACCCCGTCGCTAACAGAGATATGGCTGACAATCTCGCTTTTAGGGTTTAGACCATAAGTCTTTGTTATTCTGGTTACAGTCTGATCCAAGATTTTTCTCGATCTATTGACTCTATCTCCATCTGTAGTTGCGTCTGGTGGAATTACACTACAGACTGTCAAGGCGCCATCAAAGAAATTGATGAATGATGCCGCGTACTTTTCCGCACGTTGGGCATGCGCTCCGCCAGCAGTCGGAAGAAGAAACCTCCGTAAAGATTCCTCGTTTCCAAGTTTGACTAATATCACATCTGTTCTCGCACTGTTTACGACCTCATCCACCACAGCACCAAAAATCTTTCCGAAAGCAGAGGTATGTCCTTTCCAGCCCAGTAGGATTAGATCGCAACTTCGTTCACTTGCGGTTTCTAAGATTGCTTGCGCGATATTGTGTCCAACTCGTACCAGAGAGGTGATTGGAATCTGATACCGATGTGCTTGAGAGCGTGCCAGCTCTAAGATCTCTTTTTCATTTTCTATATGAGTACTTTCTTGACCGGGTGGCGTCTGTTCTGATATCTGCACCCCTCGTAACGCAATAATTTCCCCTTGATGTTCGGTTGCTATAGCCGCGGCCAGCGCTATCAGTTGGTTAGCATGATCCGGATTGGCCACGGGAACAAGTACTCGAAACTTTCCTGGATTGACTGCGGGTTCTTCTAATACGACCTCAGATGGTGTGATGGGTGACGCGGCTCTTTCCAGTTGTCTTAACTTCCATCCCAGAAATAAAAGTTCCCCCAGTAAAAGACAGGCTACAGCTGCGATGACCGGGAAGTGGTGATGGAGAATCTGACTCAGTAAATATAGGTTGGTAACAATGGCCATCAGGGGCAATAACGGTACTAAAGGAACACGAAAAGGGCGTTCGAGGTCGGGATATTTCCGGCGATGGTAAATTAGGGCTACGTTGACCAAAATAAGTGCTAGCAGCAGAACTGTATCGGCGAAATGTGCTAGATCTTCCAAGTTGAAACTGAGAATGAAAATTAAAATTGCTAAGCTGACTGTAATCAATGCAATAACAGGCGTTTTAGTACGACTATTGACCTGTCCTATCTTTGCCGGCAGATGAGCCAGGCGGCTCATCGATAAGGCTACCCGAGATCCTGCCATGATGGAGGCATTGGAGGCCGACAACATCGAAAACAGAGCCCCGGCGACAATAACGATACCGCCAATAGGTCCAAGAAACTGCCGGGCGGCAATGCCCAAAGCGGCTTCTGTGTATTCGGTTAGCTTGGCTGCCACAACCACTAGCACGACCAATGTATAGAGAATCGTTACAACTGCCATAGAGATAAAGATGGCGCGAGGTATGGTTTTAACCGGATTTTTGATCTCTCCCGCCGAGGCAGCAATAGCTGAAAAACCAAAAAAGGTGATAAATACCATCGCTGCCGTGCTGCTGATTCGAACAAAATCGGTGCTGATCTTTGCCTTCACATCATCGATATCTAAACTGCCTAGTCCGCCAAAAATAAACCAAATCAGTAGAATCACCTTGCCAATGGTGACGATTATTTGAAAACTCCCACTCTCCTTAGTGCCCTTTATATTTAACAAAGTCAAGCCGACCAATATAACTAACCCGGATAGGTTTTCGAGAGGCATCTCCCGGATAAACTCGTTGAAATAACTCGATAGGCTAGAGAGGTAAAAGGCACAGGAGGAGGTATAGCCCAAGAAAAGAGCCCAACCAACAAAATAGGATAGTGGTGACGAAAACGTTTTGCGGGCGTAGAAGTACCCTTCTCCAGATTCTGGATAGATTGAGACGAATTCACAATAGGTCATAGCCGTAAAAGCAGCAACAACCGCAGCCAAGAAAAATGACAAAATAGCAGTTGACCCCACATTTCGAACGGCTAATCCTGATAAGGTGAAGATGCCAGCCGCTATCATGGTTCCAATACCGATTGCCAGTGCCGAAGTTAATCCTAAATCACGGCTCAATTCTACGTGTATATTGTCATTATTAGTTTTCATACTACAGTTGTTCTGCTAACAAATTTTTATTCGTATGTCTCTAAATAAGTCGGAGTTAATGGCCAAAAAGGTAAATAATGTAGCATAATAGACAGGTATGATCAAGCAAACGATAACTTACTAATTGTCTACAACGACAACGAAACCGTCCTGCAATCCTCGCATCTTCACGCTTAAGCGGAATTTAGCTCCTGCTGTTATCGATACCAAGATCTGCGGTCTCATTAAGCTGACCTCCTTAATTAAGGTCGCTACTGGCAATGCTTTTTTAACCGAACCAAACACCGTAACCACGGAAGATGTCGTCGCCAATGGCCGCAAGTGTGCCCCAAAGTATTCCAGCGGTGAAAAAATGGCCCAGCGCAACACCTAAAAAGCCTGGTGCCAATTGCCGGTACAGTCCAATCCCACCGATTCGAGTAATTAGTATCTTGAGGATCCAAGCAACGAAAAAAGCTCCCCATAAAGGATCTCCATAGGCGGTAACCATAGCAAAACCGAGCGGATGAAGCGGAAACTGTAAAAAATTACGCCGAAGAAAAGCGAGCAAAGTAGTGAAAATGAAACCAAAACCGACGGCACCTGTCCGTGTAAAGTCTGGCGCACTTTTGGAGAGTTGATACCCTTTCATCAGGTTATACTCCTGACGAATAAGTGCGGCACCGCGTGTTCCACCTTGTAGCCCTTGCCCACCCTCTAAAATGTTGGCGCCATACTCGTAGTAGGCGTTCAGGTGGATCCAGTACGCCCCTAATAATCCGATTACCAGCGCAAACATAATCACAATTGGCACTACCCGTCGACTCATCTGAACCTCGTCACTATGCTTCAAAGCCTCCAGTTGGTAAGCCATAAACGAAGGAAAGTATCCTCTGGAGAGAAAGGTTAGACTGGCGAAAACGGTTAAATTTTGGTAACTTCCGTTCGGAGTGAAAACACTGGAGCCAAAGGCGTTGATCATTACCCGTTTGTGTTCGCCATAAGGGAAAAGCCATATCATGGGGGCACCGGCTTCTGCACGGATCTTCGTATAAACCAGCGCAAAACCGAAGATAAGCCCAAAGTATATTAGTACTGTTGTAACGGTCATTCCTGCAATAACGCACCAACCGCAGATAAAGGCGATACCACCGACCACACCAAAAAATGCGACACGGAAAGATAACGGTTCAGCCCGGTCATCTGCGATACTTTTACCCAAAGCTCCGCTAATCACATCCTGGATCTGCTTTTTGGCAACCCAACAGAACGCAATGACCAATGCTAGAAAGGCACCGCTACTCTGGTCGTGAACGTACGGAAATCCCGGCAGATTATAGCCGAATGCCGAAGCCGCAACGGCCTCTATCTTCAGCAGAAAGTAGAGGGACCAAACCGAAAGGTTGATGTCCAGAGGCATCAGATAAGCCAGACCAAAAACAGCAGGCCGGAATTGGAAGGCAATCGGTCGCACGGCACTCCAGGGCCGGTCCGTAAAAAGATGACTTAGGTTAATCCTGGTTCCCGGTCCAGGAATAGAAGGATAAAAGGCGTGCAGAATGTTCATTAAATTGTATAAAAAAGCCAGGCTAAAACCGATCCACATATACGGATTGCGAAAAAAAGGTCGTTTCCCAATCAGGTTAGAAGAACCTACCCTTTCATCCCGGACTAAGCCGGTTCCGGCGATTTCTAGCCCAAATCGAGCGACAGGAAATACCAGACGCTCTTGATCGATCCACTGCTTGCGGAAGATGACAACAAGACAGAGCATCGTCCAAAAGACGGCAATAAACAGGAGGCTCCACAGTGCTAGCGGGGTCATCCATGCCAGCCAGGGAATGGGGGCATTCCGACCGATCCCTTCGTAAGCACCGATAATCGCTTTCTGATCGGTGACAACCATCCAACGGGGGAGGTACTGTGCAAGAAAACCAAACTCGTTTTCCGTCGTGGCGTAGTAGAACGGCGCTGTTAAGACTGGCAGAAAGTATCGCACCATACCAACCGAAGACATGGAGATAGCAATGGCGACAACACTGTAGATGACAAGGGTTTCGGCTCGAGATAGAGCCAGTGATGGGTTTAGAAATCGGAGCAACGGGTTGATGGCGACAATCAAGATAATCGCTGCAACCGCAGGGATTGGAGGTACCGATTCACCGATTTGGGTGGCGTGGGTGATAAGGCCGCTATGTGCAAGCCAAATATTACTGACCCAAACAAATATGAGTGATAGAAGTGCAGAACGAACCGTCAGGCCTGAGGCTAAGTTTTTTTTAGCCACAATTCAGGAGTTCCAATTTAGGTGAGTCGAACCGACAAAACCAGCCTACAGTACAAAAGATAAAATGCAGAAATCGGCAGAACATTAGAGACGCACTAATGTCTTTCCATATCCGTACATACCCAGATGGTTCATAGTGTCGCCATATTTTTACAACCAACCGCTAGTTGGCTAATATAGAGCCTGTACACACCCGCTGAAAGTACTATCTTACTTGTAAAAATCCCTGCTCAAGATCGACCGTTTCGTTCAACGGAAGCTTAATCTTACTCTGCGTCCAGGATGAGAGGTAGACGGCGTTAATCGCCTCAATCGCTGCACGACCGTCCCGTCCGCCGGTTCTTGGATTAAGCTGATGCAGAATGCAGTCGCAGAAATGATCCAGTTCCATCAGGTACTGGCCATTAGCTTGGATTTCTTGATCTAAATTACCCTGATTATGGGGGGTGACATCAACAGTTGTATTACCATGACGGAACAGAGTCATTTGAAAGGGTTCGGTCGAAACAAAACTCCATGCTGGACCAAACTCTATTTTTAATGCTCCCTTTGTTCCCATAATTTCGTACAGTTCAACGAGTGGTTGATGTGCAACACGCGTCATATGGTGAAGGCTAATCGCACCACTATTGTGCCGAAAGGTTGCAACTGCGGTATCTTCAACTTCCCTATCGTTCATAACAATACCGATTTCCCCACTGGCGGTTTCGATATCTCCCAGCCACCATCGGCACAAGTCTATGGCGTGACTGCCGTGGTCCTGATAAATTCCACCCCAGGTAGGAAGGGAATCTCTCCAACCACCTGGTGAAGAGAGAAAACTCCAGTTGACACGTACCTGAAAAACCGGCCCCAGTTCATCATCGTCAATCATCTGCTTGGCTTTTAGGAAACACTTGTGGTAGCGTTTCATGAAAGCGACCATTAAAGTAACGTTATGCTTCCGACAGGTATCGATCATCTGGTCACATTCATCTGGGGTGCGTGCCATCGGTTTTTCACACAAAACGTGCTTGCCGGCACTGGCGATTGCGAGTACGTCGTCAAGGTGACAATAGACGGGTGTGCCTACGACCACAGCATCAATATCGGCTTGATCGAGCATCTGATCTCGATCAGTATAGATCTCGGGTGCTCGATACATCTCTTGTGCCCAGCGTACCTGCTCTTGATTCGTATCCGCTGCCGCCGCGAAAACCCCATTTTTCAGATATTTAAAAACGGGGCCGTACATACAACGAGTTGTGGCACCACAGCCAAGAATTCCAATTTTTACCGGTTCCATCGATTTACACTCTCTGCAGTCTCGGGAAGACTGTTTTACTCATTATAACTATTCCATTTTTTCCTTATACGGTAGGGGTTTCAACGATTCTCAACACACTATAACAGACACTACTCGGTGTCGTCAAGTGTGTCTTTTTTGAGTCCTGACGACTTCTTTTGTGAATGAAATCGTAGTGGGTGTAGGGGTTAAGAATTAACCCCTACCTGTCCTTCGGATATAAAACAGTATATAAGAAATAGTGTCTATATACTGTTTCACTGTCTCTCCCCTTAGTAAGAGGGAGGATAGAGGAGGAGGCGGCCCTATCCCCGTAGGGGCGACGCAGCACTGAGTTATTGGTTGTTTCTCTATCTGACGTACGGGTGACGAATTCTGTCTCCGATTGACTTTCTATGCTTCGCCCACCAATCACCAACTATTGGGCGAAGTATCTCACCGTGGCAGACCAATGCATTATCCACCCGCACCTGCTATTACCTGAGAATCAAGATCATAAGGCGCTACTTCGCCCCTACAAAAGAGTGACTACAAGCTGGGCCCAAAACCCAACGAAAGAGATAGCTGAGGTAGGAATTGACCCCTACCTGTCCTTCGGACATGAAACCGTATATAAAAAATAGTGTCTATATACTATTTCACTGTTTCTCCCCTTTACTAAAGGGGAAGACCAAGGTGAGGGTGTCCCCCATCCCCGTAGAGGCCAGCAACACCGATATAATAGCTCATAGGTGAGAAACTAGACATTAGGTCGTTTTTCTGTTAAAATCTGGTTGTCATGAACAGTTCTAAATGCCCTATACCATTAAATTTATCCCAACGGAATTGATTGACCTTCAAGGAGGATCGCATGAAGATAAAAAGATACTTCTTCACCCTACCGCTACTGTTTCTGATCTTTAATCTTTCTTTGGTGCCCACGTCTTCGATTGAGGCACAGCAAAACTTCTCCTCCTTGGTGGGAGCTGCCTCGGTCAAGCCGGTCACTTCAACCTCGCCGTTGGTCGTACCCTATATCGTTTGGGGCGGAGAAGCCGCACTCTTTTACGCCAATGGCGGTCTGCAGACTAAGCCGGGTTCAATCATGGCTCAACAAGGGCTCAACTTGAAATTGGTAGCAGGCGATGATTTTGTGAGACAGGTCAAGAATTACGTCGGAGGGCAGACGCCTCTTCTCAGAGGAACTTTTCGTATGATTGGTCAAGCTAGCGAAGTCATTGGCCGGGATCCAAAAACTAAAGCTATGGTCTTTGGTCAAATGACCTGGTCAGCGGGTGACCATTTCGTCGGTCGGGCTGATATTAAACGGATTTCAGACTTAAAGGGCAAGAAAATCGCTATTCAAACCAGCGGTCCACACGTTGGGATGCTCTACGACATGTTAAAAACGGCACGGCTTTCTAAGTCGGATGTCAGAATAGTTTGGGTAGATGACTTGACCGGACCTGATGGTCCGGCTGAGGCCTTCCGCCGAGACTCAACCATTTCCGGTTGTTTTGTCATTACACCGGATATGATTGGACTTACCGGCGGATACGACAATACCGGGACAGGAGCAGAAGGCACAGTCAAGGGAGCACACATTGTGGTCAGCACTGCCACCTTATCTAGGTCTATCGCTGATGTTTACGCTTGTCGTAAAGACTTCTACGACAGTAACAAAACGACCATCGAAAAATTTTTCGCCGGCTATCTGAAAGGGGCAGAAGAAGTCATCAAGCTGAAAAAAGCTTATGAGGCCAGCGGATCAAGTGAATATATGAAACTGTTGCAGATGATACAAGACATTTATGGCCCGGATGTTATTCCGACTTTAGAAGAGGATGCCCACGGTTTGATTGCAGACTGCACTTATGTCGGTCAACCGGGTAATGTCTCTTTCTTCAACGATACTACTAATGTTGTTACCGGCTTTGAAGGCTTTAATAAGTCAGCCATTGACATGGCAACAACTTGGGGATTTGCCAAGGAACGTTACAACCTTTTATCTTCAGGCCTGAACTTTAGTTCTGCGACCTTTAGCAATTTGCTCTCTAACACGGTCAGGATGCCGGTTAAGCGACAGAGATTCAAGCAAGAAACGGTTAGAGCCGAGGTGGAATCCTTCAATGAAGAGGATGTGCTAGACGAAAAAACGTTGATCGCCTTTACCATCCAGTTTCAACCCAATCAAGAAGAGTTCAGCGCAACGCAATACAAACAGGAATTTGACCGCGTGGTCGAGTTGGCAGCTAAGTACGGTAATGCCGCCATCGCCATCAAAGGACACACCGATCCATCCAAAACTTTGATCACACTGGTTAAAACGGGTCTCAAGCAAGGTATCCTCAAACGGACAGGCACCAAAGGTAGCTACAAGTATTTTATGGAAGGAAAAACCATCCGGTTAGAGGATACGGCACGACTGATTCAGTTAATCCAACAGAAGAAATTCGATTCTGCTGGAGATGTAGAAAGTCCATATCAGGTAATGCGGGCTGGCTTGCAGTTGTCAGAGCAACGTGCGGAAGCGGTCAAAAGGGCTATAATTAACTATGCACGCAAGCGAAACGTTCGCCTCGAGGCAGAGCAGATTGTGCCGATCGGCATGGGAATCAAAGAGCCTGTAATCACTAAACCAACCAACTCCCAAGAAGCAGCCGAGAATCGCCGGGTTGAATTCGCGTTGGTCAAAGTCTCCGCCGAAACGGTTGCCGAGGCAGACTTCGACTTTTAGTCCACTGGACAATGCATCAGACTAAATTCCGGCAACGCCTCTTTTTCCTGATACTTTTGGTGTGGATGACAGACCTGCACCGTGTATTCGTTCCCTCACTGTATGCTCAGGAGACCGCATTGCACTCTGAAAATATTGTCGTGTTGCTGGATGCTTCAGGATCTATGAATGAAACATTCGGTTCAGACGCTAATAGGACCAAGTTGCAAACGGCAAAAAATGCGCTCAAATCGGTACTCTCCAAGCTGCCGGATGACATCAATATCGGTTTATTAATCTTCTCTACCTCCCACTCAACCCCCTGGCTGTATCCACTAGGAGTAAAAGAGAGTGACCGCTTCCTGAATGCGGTGGCAGGAGTTAGAGCCAATGGGGGAACTCCACTCGGGCAATATATGAAGATGGGGGCTGACGCACTACTGGCCCAGCGGGAAAAACAGTATAATTACGGTAGTTACCGTCTGCTGGTGATTACAGACGGTAAAGCCAGAGACGCCCATCTGGTAGATGCCTATACTCCGGCCATTATGAATCGGCAAATTCGTGTTGACGTAATCGGGGTGGATATGCCCGAAGATCATATGCTAGCCACTGTGGTGGATAGCTATCGACGTGCAGACAATCCGGAACAACTGATTGAAGCGGTTTCCAAGATTCTGGCTGAAACTTCAAGCTCAACTATTGATGCTGATGAAGATCTTTTTGAGTTGATCCAACCTCTGACTAACGAACTGGCCCGTGGCATGATTGAAGCTCTATCCGCGGTTCCGAGTAACCAACCGATTGGTCTGGAATCTGTTTCTGAACCTGACGTTGAAAGTCAGACACCACCCACTACGCAACCTACAACAACCAGCACAGGGTCGTCTACCACGGACGAGGGCGGAGACGGACCACTGATTCTGATAGGCATCCTGCTAGTGGCCGGGATTCTTTTCTTTCAGTACCGATCCAAACAGAAGAACACTTGATAAGACGAGGAGAATAAGCGATGGACGAATCATCAAATTCTTCACAGCAAGCGCGTAGCAAAATTATCATGGTCATCAGTTGGGTGATGATTTTGGGCATCGGTGTTGTCGTCTATAAGTTTGTAATCGCCCCAAGATTGGCGGGAAAACTGGTGCAACAGACCAGTTCACAAACCCGGTACGATCACGATATCAGGATTGCTCACGACTCCTTTTCCGGTTACGCCATTCTCAGATCTTCTGCCGTCCAAAACCTGTTACAGAAAAAGAGCATTAAACTCACCTTCATCGACGACAAAGCTGACTATAATCAGCGGTTGAATCGCCTGAAAAATGGAAAAGTGCAGATGGCGGTCTTTACGGTTGATGCCTACATTAAGGCGGGTAGCAATACCGGTGTCTTCCCCGGTGCGATTGTACTGGTCATCGATGAAACCAAAGGCGCAGATGCAATCGTCGCTTACAAGCAAGGAGTACCGGAAATCTCAAGACTGAGCAATCCAGCAGCCAGGATTGTACTGACCCCGGACTCACCCAGTGAAACACTCGCACGGGTAATGATTAACAAGTTCAGTTTGCCCAGTTTACCCGCCGATTGGTCACAGGCTGCTGATGGTGCAGAAGCCGTCTACAAGAAACTCAAATCGACTAACCCGACTGAGCCGAAGGCTTTCGTCCTATGGGAACCCTATGTTAGCAAAGCTCTCGCGCTGGATGGAGTTCACATTTTACTGGACAGCTCCAAACTTAAAGGTTACATCGTCGATGTATTGGTAGCGGAACGTAGATTTTTAAGCGAATACCCAGATCAGGTTCAAGCAGTAGCGGAAGCCTACTTACGCGCCCGGCATGACTATAGTCAACAGCCTGACGGATTGTTGAGTCTGTTGGTAGAGGACTCGAAGAAATATGGAGACCCTTTAAAAAGGGAAGCGGCAAATAGTCTGGTCAAGGGAATCGAGTGGCGAAACACGATGGAAAATTATGCCCATTTTGGACTCGCTACTGGCCAAGAGGCCAAAGGGAGTGAACTGCTTGACGACATGGTATCCAAAATTATCAATGTGCTGACTATGACAGATGCTATTCCGTCTGATCCCTTAGCTGGTAAATACAACGAAATCTATTACGACGGCACATTGCGTTCTCTGTATATCGATAAATTTCATCCCGGTATGGCGGCTTCAAATTTAGTCGATATTGACCTGGGGATTGAGTCAGAAGCGCTACCCGAGGTTAGGAGTGAGAAGCAATTGGCTGTCTTGTCTAACCAGGATTGGCAAAAGTTGAAGCCTGTGGCCACCATGAAAGTCAAACCCATCCAGTTTGGTCGAGGAAATGCTAGAATTCAACGCAATAGCGAACGTGCTCTAGCCAATTTAACAGATGACCTAAAATCGTTTCCGCACTGGTATCTCCGGGTTGTCGGTCATACACGGACAGAAGGCGACCGGAACGCTAACCAACGTCTAGCTCAGCAAAGAGCAGATGCAGCCGCTAGTTTTCTGCAACAGAACGGCATTAAATCTTCTCGTATTCAGGCCATTGCCAGCACTCAGCCACCAACCAATGCAACCGGTGGAAAAGCCCAAAGCGTCACCTTTACGTTACTTGAAAAACCTTACTAACGACGATGGAAAAAGACTGTTAGATTAAAGGCACAAGCGTAGTACAAAACGGCTTAATAGATAATGGCGTGAATTGACAAGTACAAAGGCTGAAGGGGAACCTGGCTCAGTGGTGTTTCACTAGCCTATGCAACTACTAGCTTATGCAGCGCATCGACCACAATCGACTTCGTCAGCGGATTCTTCTCAACCTGATTGGTGACAATTTCGTTATTTTCCCCCTCGGTGTCGGTGTTTCTCTGGCTTTTGCGACCTGGGCTTTTAACCTGGAACCGCAACTTTTGTTTTGGTTTATCAGTGGTATGGTGGGACTGTTGGGCCCCATTGGAGGGCTGGTTACCAAATGGGCAACTGGAATGGATAAGCTCTCCCTTCGTGCTCTGGAAGAGATCCAAGCTGAAACGCATCAAGCTCAGGAACAGGAACTGGACCAGCTACAGAATCAACTGGTTGCTGATGGAGATGCGCGAACCGAGCAGATGTTAGCTGATCTGCGAGCTATTCATCAATCGTTTAAGCAAGAATTAGCCACTACGGAAAGATCTCGGTTGATAGCTGGCGGGATGGAGTTGGACATCATCTACAAGGTAGATCAACTATATGTTGAATCGGTCAAATGTCTAGGAAATACCATCACGTTAATCAATAAGTCTGAAGAAGCAGCTACTGACACGGTAAAAGCCTCTATTTTGGAGAAGCGTGAATCGATTATTTCCGAGGTCAAGCAGGCAATCGACCAACTGTCACAGATTTATACGGAACTTTTAACCCTTGATCCGGATGGCAATCCATCGCGCTTATCACAACTCAGAAACGAATTGGATGCCAATATCGAGTTTGCTCGAAAAGTTGATCAAAATGTTCGTAATCTAGACCAAGACAAATTATTTGAACCCAGTGAATATGATGAATTCATCAGTGAGTAACCGGCAAGCTGAAGTTCCCCGTTACGGTGAGCCGAGCTTGTCCTATTACTCTAACTTTAACCTTTTGAGATAATCGTATAAAGCATTTACCTACGCTAACCAACTTCAGAAGGAGTTAATTATGGCAATTGGACGCTTATTCAAGTCAATCTGGTACGCACTTACTGGTCGAGCCCATGAGATGTCCGACAAGATAATGGAAAATCCGGAAGCCGTTCGAGGCGCTTATGAAGACATTATCAAAGATAAGAAAGCAAATCTGCAACGATATAAGGGAGCCATCGCCCAATTAATGGCACTCATGAAGCAGAAGCAGAACTCGGTCGAGGAATTAACCAAAGAGGTAACTCGTTTGGAAGACCTCAAAAAGGGGGCACTGGCTAAAGCTAAGCAAGTGGCAAATGAGTTACAGCAACAGGGCCAAGATCCAGAAGCCATTAAAATCGATGTTGATTACACCAGGTGTGTGGCCGCTTACAACGATTTCAGTTCTACCCTGACGGAAAAAGAGGCTCGGATTAATGAACTAGAAACGGACATTCAGAGAGCACAGAATGATATCGACGGCCATAAAGTGCAACTGGAGACGCTCACCAGGGATCTGAAAACGATTCAAGAAGAACAGTCGGAAGCGGTGGCCGATCTCATCTCTGCGCGTGAAACAGAGGAAATCGCCGATATGTTGTCGGGGATTAGCATGGACGGTCCCAATGCAGAGTTAGGCCGAATGCGAGAAATCCGACAAAAGGCCAAGAGTCGAGCCGAAATTTCTCAAGAGTTGGCTGGCACCAATGCCGCTGTCCAAGAAGACGAATTTTTGGCTGCTGCCCGTAGCAATTCCAGTTCCGATGAGTTTGATGCGCTGATTTTTGGTGCCGGTCAGACTGACAAAGTTGAAACCTCATCCCCAACACCTGAGAAGGACTCCGAACTCCCTATTTGATCAGCCATTGAGTTTATCTGATATTGTCCTTAATCTCTAGGATTGAAATGTCACTCAGACCAAGTGGGAGTTTTGCAACCAGGAACGATATGCAGGGTGCTGAGGATACGGTTTCATCTTTTAATCCTTTCAGTCAGGCGGCACTCAATTTTTCAACCCCAGCCAGCCATCCAATAAACGGGCCGAGGGCCTTCTTGTATCAATGGTTGACGACTCTCGAGGCTCATTGGTTCTAGTAGTCACAGGTGTTTTCTTTCAACGCAACCCACAAAGGCATCTCTATCTCTGGTTGATGGACAGTTTTTTGGTTCAATCCCTTTCACCTCGCTGGTTTTGCTGGAAGGAGAAATAGTCGATGGCGGTCAAGACTCCCAAATACGCTTTTTTATCAGAGACCGGAAAACTGATTAACACGGGCATCTCTCGCAGCATCATCCTCTCAGGCAATATCTACGATCTCTTTTTGCCCATCTCCAGTGACGGTACCGATACAGCGCCCAACGAGGACGACTACATTCCGCTTGTTCCTTTTCTATGCCAGAAATGGAATGTGTCCGGATTCATTCTATTGGTCTATGAACTGAACGGGCCAATCCGTTTCACCTCAGAAGCCGACCGAAATAGACTCAAAATCGCCTATGGTCGTTGGAAACAGCAAACAGATGATGGACTGCCACTTTTAGATGCCCCTCAGATTTCGCCCCAGTTCGACGAATACCTGCACGATGCAACTGGCAATCCAACCGTGGCCTTAGAGTTTCTGCGCCAGTTGTGTATGCTCTCCCGTGCGAGAGGTCAGCAGCCATTCTTGAAAGAGAATCTGTTAATCTTGATCGAAGCTGCCGATATGTTACTACCGGAAGGTGAAATACCCCGACTTTCGGCTGCTGATCGGCATCGAGTTAGCATTGTGCAGGATTGGTTCTTGGATCCGGCTTTCATCAACGCTGGGGATGCCGTTATTTTTATTGCCGAGTCCAGGAGTTTGGTTAATTCGCAGATCACTCGATTACCACAAGTTGTATCTGTCGATATTCCCGCCCCGGATATGGAAGCCAGAAAACACTTCATCTCATGGTTTAACCAGGCAAGAAAGCGACAAGATGTATCTGCCAATAGAGGAAAAGATCTACGTCTCTGGGGGACGCAAGAGCAATTAGCACTATTGACCGCAGGATTGACCCTTCACGCTCTGCGCCAATTGCTGATGTTAGCCTGTTATACTGGCGAAAAGCTACAACCGTCGACCGTCATCGATAAGGTTGCCGATTTCATCCAGTCGCAGTTAGGTGAGGATGTAATCGAATTCAAGAAGCCCGGACACGGGCTGAAAGATGTAGTCGGCAACCGAAAACTGGTTGCCTTCCTGCGTGAAAAGCTGAGACCCAGAATCCAATCTACTGGCGTAGATGCAATTGCCGGTGCAGCCGTGGGTGGCCCCATCGGCTGTGGAAAAACCTTTATTTTTGAAGGCCTGGCTGGTGATTTAGACATGCCCGTTTTAGTACTGAAGAACATTCGCAGTCAATGGTTTGGGCAGACCGATGTGATTTTCGAGCGACTGCGACGACTGTTGATGGTGCTGGTCAAGGCCATGATTTTTGTTGACGAGGCCGACACCCAGTTTGGTGGTGTTGATAAAGATGCTCATGCTACAGAACGTCGTCTGACGGGCAAGGTCCAAGCCATGATGTCCGACCCGCAACTGCGTGGTCATATTACCTGGTTACTGATGACCGCGCGGATCTATAATTTATCACCTGACTTACGGCGGGAAGGCCGTGTTGGTGACTTGATCATCCCTGTCTTAGACCCGGAGGGCGAAGATCGCGAAGCTTTTATCCGGTGGTCAGTTAGCGGCGTTTACGGTCATAAGCTGGATCCGACAGTTATGGATAAATTAAGAGAGATCACGGAAGGGTACTCGGCTGCTAGTTTCGCTTCTTTGCGATCAGATCTACGTGCTGAAGCCAAGGAGGATCAACTCACCCTAGATCAAATTATCGAAGTGGCTGAAGATCGGATTTTGCCGAATGTCGGTGCCATTCGACGCTATCAGACCCTGCAAGCTCTGATCAATTGCACCCGCAAGTCGTTGCTGCCGATGGATTACTCGCCTGAATTAAGAGAGAAATGGGCGCAGGAAATCCGGTCGTTGGAGCAGAGTGGTATGGTTGGATAAATAGTCCAGGAAGTACCAGCAAGATAACTTGGCTTACCATTAAAAAAACGGTTACTATCTCGCGGGAATCAATCACCATATTGGCGTTAAATCGTTTTCATCTGTACGGCACGTTGCTATCCGTCACATGAAATTGAGAAACCGATCAACACAATCTAAGTAGATTACATAAAGCTAATAAAACAAAAAAAGCCCTTCCGGTGAGATTCACCTAAAGGGCCTCATGAGTATAATTAGACCAGGCTGAAGACTACTTCAGGATTACCATCTTGCGTATCTCAGTACACTCCCCAGCCCGAAGTTGATAAAAGTAAGTGCCTGAAGATACGGCTTCACCTGTCTCAGTCTTCCCATCCCAATAGATTGCTTTACCAGATTCCACATAATTCCCTGCTGACAGATGGCCTAACTCAATCATTCTGATTTGCTTGCCAGTTAGGTCATAGATTCTAGCAATAACTGTTGAATCTTGTGCCAGTTTAAAGGGAATCCAGGTTTCTGGATTAAATGGATTAGGATAGTTGGCTAGCAGTTGGGTTTGTGTGGGTAATCTTTCTGGCAAGATAGCTTGCAGAACGTTAAGTGCTATCTCTTCCGCACTAGATCGATTTGGATTGGATTCTAGTTGATCAATAGCTGAAGCTATGTGACGCTTCTGTTCTGTGCTGAGCTCTATCTTAGCCGCCATAGAAGGTGCTGCTAATAGTGATTGACCGAAGTTTCCTGCCACCAGCACTAAATCAAAGATATTGACGCTACCGTCAGGATTGACATCACCTTTCAAGCCTACACCCGTCTGGCCAAAGCTACCGGCTACCATCACCAGGTCAAAGATGTTGACTGTACCATCACTATTTACATCCCCCTTCAGTTGACTGCCACCCCACACTGACAGTGGTTTGGATCGGTGTGGCTACGCCATCCTGATTACTGGCCTGGATCATTATCGTGTAATCGCCTGCTTGCTGGAACCCATCGTAACGCAGCTGATAGCTATTATCACCCAATGGCTCCAGCTCAACTTCGACTAGTGCTTGGTCAATCTGTTGCCAACTGGTCAATCCCTGCTCCAGGTTCAGATTAGGTGGAATAATGGCAGCTCTGACCTGATCGGCTGTGATGGCTGACAGCTCAACCTGCCAACTATGGCTGTTAACTCCAGCCTCTAATTTAACCGGCTCTAGTGAGGTGACAAATTCGGGCGCCAGTGACAAACTCTGGATATCAGCTGGTATTCTTGTTGACCTAAAGCTCGATAGTCCTGTTTCTCATTGGCATTTCCATTGCCGTTGGCATCCAACTGCGGTCGTTGTGATCGGTGTAACGGTGTCCTTTCTGTCCAGTTCAAGCTCTTTTCAAAGGCCTCGGCTACCGTTGTATTTCGTGCAATCTGCTGCTGACGGGAAAAGGAGGAGGTGCGGGTAATCATGGCCTGCTGGTCGGCACTGGCACTGGTGATGATAGTGCGGTTAGGGGCCGACAAAGCCGAACCGATGAAGTTACCACTATAACAGGCTTCAATGATGATGGTGATCGGCGTCTCGGGCGGTAATTCGTCCAGCCACATATCCAACTGGGTGGGAGTCAGAAAGACGTCCTCTTGGATGACAAACTTGTCTGCCAGGTTATGCGACGACAGGTACAAATAAAGCGGCACATTGGCATTGACCTTGTCACCGGCCCAGGTGTTGATGGCAAACTGCAGATTCTGTAAGGTGGTCTGGCCATCGGCATTGGCTGTTTGGTTAGGTGCAGTGGATAGAAAGTAGATGTCCTCTTTGGCATCGAAGCGTCGACTAACAAAGGTCTGGTGTACCAGCTGGGCGATGCCATGGAACTTGTCCCATTCACTCTCCCGACTGGGGTTGCTTCCAGCCAGAGCCATTACTACTTTCCCATACCGCTTAACCACATTGATTTCAAAAGTCTGCGTCAGCGGCTGATAGTAATCGTCACCGGCCCAACTGGCCGTCACTGTCCAGTTACCAGGCAGTTCTAACTTAAAGGATTGCTCCAGTGTACTTTCGGCACCGGTAGTGGCTGACAGGTTAATCACCTGGCCATCCGGCTGCAGAACTTTGAGAGTCACTGCCTGGTCGGCCAGTTTTGGGTCCAGGGCCAACTGCAGTGGATAGCTATCACCCAGATCGGCTTTGGCGGGGCTGAGTAGACTGAACTCGGCCACGCCTTTCTCCACCTTGATGGTCCATGGCCGCTGGCTAGGAGCCAATTTCTGGTTACCAGCAAAGCTGAATTGGGCTTGCCAGTTGCCGACCTCATCCAGTTGGATAGGTGCCTTGACCTGATAGCGTCCCTCCTGATCGGTATTGGCTTGATATTCCCGTACTTCATCGGTGGGTGAGGTTAAGCGGATAGCCACCTCTAAGTTGGTGGGTTTCAGTTCTGTCTGCTGGGTTAACAGCAGGTTGCAGGTAGCGGGTCTTATCCGGCAAGGTCAATGAGAGCGCAGTTTTGATTCGTTTGGGGGGTGTTACTTTCAAGGTAGCGCTGGTACTGGTGACCGTAGGGTCTTCTAACAAGATGGCAATAATCTTGCCCTCACCTTCAGTGGTAGCAGTGAAGATGCCTTACCGGCTGGAATCAGTGCCATGCTAGCCCCATCGACAGGATTGACAAAGCCGGCGCTGGGGCCCACGTTGTCATCAGCTACTACCTCAAAGACAAAGTTAGTGCCATACAGGTCAGGAATATCCGTCGGTACCTGCCAGACAATCTTCTTACCTTTACCACTGGCAATGCCTTCCCCTATCTCACCCTCTAGGCTCGTAGCTTCCAAATCAAAATTGCTGCCGCCATCAGATGAAACTAACAGGCTGACCGTCATCAGGTCCCCATCTCGATCCAGCAGGTCATAGCTAATCTCCACCTGCTGTCCTGCTTGTTGAGCCACGACGTTAGTTACTTCAGGTGGACTGTTACTGTCTTGAGCAGTTACCGTTAGCCCGATCAGTATTAAAAGTAAGGATAAATATGCCATTTTTCTCATTTTGATCTCCAGTTACGAGGATAATTCATTGCGAAATTACCCGGAAATAACGATCGGTGGACGATCATAGGGCCGCGTCGCCCACCTGTGCCACGTCAATGCTGTGTGGTTCCGGGACGTGCGTATGCCAATCCATACAAATGGGGTAGTCGGCCGGATAATCGGGAACCGGCAGGTCAGTAGCCCGTTGAGCGACCAGTTGTCGATCCCCAATAGCCGTTATGGTCTCCTTCAGGTAATCCATCCGTACCATGGTTTCACTCTGATAAAGACTGACCGCGTCCACACCGCTCTGATACTGTTTGTCTGTCCAATCGTAAACCGGTTGCGGGTGGAAAAAACCGGTATTTTGCTGCACTCGGCTTTCAATCAGTTTCTTGGATCCTAGGCCACCGATACATATCTTGTTATGCCGGTGCGCTACTTTAACATGATAAGCCTGATAGTGTCCAGGGTCGTCCCGACAAAGAGGGAATGGACTCAACATCAGTCCGTCGATCAGATCTTCAGCGCACCATCTTTCAATATCCAACCCATAGGCGACCATCAACCAAGGTGCGTTATCCGGTACACGGGGGATAATAGGGCAGGGCGATCCCAGCCTCTGCTCCTGTTCCCGCACCGCCTGCCTCAAGTGCCGCATAAACCCGGTTAGGACATCGGCCCGATACTGAAACCAGGCCCGAAAGTCATCGGGGTTGCGGGATTGGATCTGCCGTGGATCGGTACCGTGTTTGGCCATGAAAGGCTCGACCAAGGCTGGGTGGTACATCAGTATCGGAATCTGCCGGCAATAATCGAGTACCAACCCGCCCACGCCGATACGCTGAATTTCCAACAGGATATCGAGGCGTTCCTGCTGCACCTCTTCAGCGGCGTAACAGAGTCGATGCGGCACCGGCTTGCCCAATTTCGTCTTTTCGTGTAGATGCGGATTGTCGTAGGCGAAGCGAGAGGTCACGCCGGCATAATCGGTTGAACCGTAATGACGGTTCATACCCAAGCGGCCCAGTATCGGCATGCCACGATCGCCACCCAGGGAGATGGCCTGTCGCAACGGACAGATCTGTTCCATCACGCGTGTCACAAACGACCAATCCTGTCCGCCCACCAGATGGCTGCCAACGCACTGCATAGTGACATCAGGCAGATCAGACCAGTAATCGACCACCGAACGGCCGCAGTTCCAGACCAGATGGTCGATGCCCCACCGCTGATGCAAATCGACGCACTCCTCAATGGCTTCAGGCCCGGGGCGGGGTTGGTCGTAGTTGGCGTAGTAGCACATCCATTCGGGGATGCCCATCACCGGACGATGTTGGGTTTGGGGATCTATTGGAACGGGGTTAAACTCAGTTTTCATAAGAATGGCTCACTAGAAATAAAAAGGGTGTGGTTCGGGTTTGCCAATACCCACCTAGCCTATCCCCGTAGGGGCAAAGCAAACGTCGTCTCATCTATCCATCCGCCAATGGTGATTGTAGCCATTGTCCACCATTTAAAATCCCTTTGTCTGCTTGGCCCTACATCCGCTAGCCAATCACTGTTTTCGGGCAAAGCAAATATATACTTCCTTCACTTACTATTATTGCTAAAACAACTATCTTAGTCATTTTACGATTACTTCACTTGCTTTGCCTCTACAAATTGAGACGTGACACGGCTCCAAGATTCACCCATCGGGTTCTGACGGACGTATTGTCGGATTTCAGCCAATGATTGTTCATTTCTAATGACATGGTCGTAGTAGTTGCGTTGCCAAAATCGTTGACCTTGGCGACGACACATTCGATTAATCTTTCGCGAAGTTACCGATTTGAAATTTTGTACTATAGTCGGAATCGTGGCAGACTTTGTTTCTTCTCGAGCCGAAAGAATTAAGATCGCATGCAAATGATCCGGCATGATTACGCGTTCGTCGATCTGCAAATTTGAAAAGAAATCTGGTAAAACCTCTAAATGCCGTTCCACGACCTGTCCCAAAGGTGACAATTCTACCTGTTGCCCAACTAAATACCCCAATATATCGCCATTTTCTCGTGTGCAGATGGTAATAAAATAAGCCCCCGGTAAAGTATAATCATAGTTTTTTAACCGAATAGAACGGCGATGATGTTGCAATGGATCATATTTCATTGGAACTCTAACCTCCTATAAGGCTGTAGGGGCAAAGCAAACGTCGTTGCATCTATCCAACTATAAATGGTGATTGTAGCCATTGACCTGCCGTTTAAAAATCCCTTTGTCTGCTTGGCCCTACATCCGCTAGCCAATCGCTGTTTTCGGGCAAAGCAAATATATACTTCCTTCACTTACTATTATTGCTAAAACAACTATATTGGTCATTTTACGATTACTTCACTTGCTTTGCCCCTACAACAACATACCTACGCTCCATTCCAAACTCCCGGACCTGCTGGTGGAGCTATCACTCTCCGTCCAAAAATAGCATAGCAAAAGTCTTGATTGACGTCCACACCGATAGTAGGTTGTCGGCCTCTATCCCGCCAGCCACCACTCTTTTCGGGTGCTTTATATTGCTCAGTTAACCCAGAAAGAGGTTAGCAAAAAGAACAAAATAGAATTAAGGCTTTGAAATGACCATAAGTTCAGCTTCGACTCCGAAATCCTTGATGAAGACTGGATCTGAGAGGGTTTTCTCTGCCTACAAGGAAAGGCTATCACTCCAGTAGAGAGAAATCAGAATAACAGACTGGCTAGTCGGTGTCAAATACGGATTGGCTTAATGGGAAGCGAGGATGGTCTTTTACTCGAACCAGCTATGAATACAATGCGACAACTAAGTTGGATGTTTTTATCGTTGCCTACAGTTGACTGTAGGAGGCGAAAGAGTAGATTTGAGCCTTTACAACTAACAGAGAATGTTTTAGACTGGGGTTGATTAAATTCAGTTAGCGTCTACAGGAGAGAAAGCATGAAAATTACCGACGTGGAGGTGATCAGCTTCCGCACAATAACGAGGGAGCATCCGTCCAAATGGGGATACGGCTATTGGGGTGAGGAAACGGAATCCGGCCAATCTCTTATTAAGATTTCCACGGATGAAGGGTTGGAAGGCTACATGCTGGGCGGCAATGCCCGTTACATTGAGGGGCCGATCAAACGGATGTTGGTAGGAGAAAATCCGCTGGAGCGAGAAAAGATATGGAACTGGATGGATCAGTTGGTCACGTTCGGTCACAGTTTGCCGGAAAGCGTTATGGGGGCTGTGGACTGCGCCCTATGGGATCTGGCCGGATGGTAGAATTGCCTGTGAGCAAGATCCTGGGCGGGGCCAGAGAGAGGGTAAAGGCTTACGCAAGCACGTTTCCAAATATGGGTAAGCCGGAGGACTATGCGGCACACGCCTTGACCTGCAAGGAACAAGGATATAAGGCATACAAGGTCCACGCTTATATCTGTTGGACCCCCCATACCTGGGAACCAGCCCCTCAAGTCCCGGGGTTTCCCAAGGAGGATCTGCAGGTTTGCACAGCGGTGCGCGAAGCAGTAGGGGACGATATGGTGTTGATGCTGGATCCATTCGGTGTCTATACACTGGAGCAATCTCTGTGGGTTGGCCGAGAGCTGGAAAAGCTGGGCTATTACTGGTTGGAACATCCAATGGTGGAGACACGCATCGAGGCTTACCGGCGCCTGACCAGGGAATTGGATATCGCCATACTGTCACCCGAGCATGTTCCGGGGGGTGTATTCGCCCGTGCGGAGTGGGTATTGCAGGGGGCTTGCGACATGTTGAGAATCGATCACAACTATGGTGGAATCACCGGATCCTACAAAACGGTAAACGTGGCCCAGGCATACGGGATTCAATGCGAAATGCATGGGGGCGGGTGGGCAAACAGCCAGATTCTTGGGGCCACTACGGAAGCGACTTGTGAATACTTTGAGCGAGGCTTGCTCCGTCCGGATTTTGATTACGAAACACCCGCGCCCTACCTGAATTCAATTGTTGATCCCTTGGACGATGAAGGCAACGTGATACTGCCTCAGTTACCCGGTATTGGTCTGGATCTTAACTGGGACTATATCAATGACAATTTGATCAAGTAATTTTGGCACTCAAGCCTTTCAAGATTTTACACGGACTTGTCGATATGCTTAGGAGGGGTTTACCTCTGAGTTTCTCCGCAGGAAGGGGTTTTTGTCACCACATTCACGTTTAGACAATTTTCGTCATCCCGCCCCTAGTCCGGGGAATGCAGCCGAAGGATACTCTCGGGATGTGCTTTTGAAGAGTCGCGCATTGATGGGTCTGCCGCCGATAATATTCCGCTGGCGGGAATGTCGCCTGCTCTATTGCTAATGAGAAAATAAACATAATCTTTGGCGGATATCTATCCTTAATTTAAATTTAACAATTTAACTCAGCTTGCGGGTTTAGGATATAATAAAGGTGGTAGTGTCGATCGGTTTAGCTCACAATCTTCAAACAATAAAGCGTCTACTTTGATGAAATCATAAACCCCTCTGAAATTGCTAACCAGCAACCTGGTGACAAAAATTGGGAATCTATCAGGAATTCGGAATTACGCCAATCATTAACGCCTCTGGTGCGGTAACCCGCCTTGGCGGCGCACCAATGCATCAGGAAACATTAGCCGCTTTCACCGAGGCGGCCCGTGCATCTGTTCCTCTGGAACAACTTCAGGCTTCCGCCTCTCGAATTATCGCTGAAGCGACAGATACCGAAGCCGGGTTGGTTACTGCCGGTGCGGCCTCAGCTTTGACCCTAGGTGCTGCAGCTATTTTGGCTGGATATAGTTTGAAAAGGATGGAAACTTTACCACATTGCTAGGACTTTCCAGATCAGTTTGTCATTGCCCGCCAACAACGGAACGGCTATGATCACGCTATTCGGGCTTCCGGTGCACGTTTAGTCGAGGTAGGGTTTGACGAAATTAGGGCCAACGCCGGTGTTCGTCAAACCGAAACCTGGGAATACGAAGCGGCTTTTAATGCTCATACTGCCGGTATCGTTTATGTATACAGTTCCAAATCCGAACCGGATCTCAGAGAGGTGGTGAAGATTGCCCACCAATACCATCTACCGGTACTGGTAGATGCAGCGGGGGAACTTCCACCGAAAAGTAATCTTAAATCGATAGCAGCTACAGGCGCCGACCTGATCGCATTTAGCGGTGGCAAGGCGATCCGAGGTCCCCAATCGACAGGAATTCTTTGCGGCAACAAGGATCTTATCGCCTCTGCCGCCCTGCAAATGCTGGATATGGACGACCACCTTGAGTTGTGGGATCCACCATCTGATCTGATTGATAGAACGAAATTCGCAGGGATTCCACGTCACGGAATTGGGCGTGGTTTTAAAGTGCCAAAAGAGGAGATCATCGCCTTACTGGTTGCGCTACGCCTATTTATTTCTGGTGCTTACGATGCCTCCGTACTGACGGCAAGATCTATTCTTGAAAAAATTGTGCAGGGGTTGCAAGGCTGTCCGGTACAATGCACCATTCGGGATAAAGGAGATAACGAAAGCCTGCCCCTTTTGGAGATAAAAACGACTGATGGAGAGACTGCGATGAGAGTTTGTCGAGATCTTCGTTGTGGGAATCCCCCTATTTATCTGGGACATGGTGCAGTTAAAGAGGGGAAATTGCTGGTCAATCCGCTTCATCTGGATCAAAAAACAGCGGAGACCATTGTAACCAGAATCCACCAAAACTTCAACTGAAACAAAAAACCGTGTATGATGCAGTGGAATTAACCACTTGACCAAATTGCGATCCTGTCGGCATTTGAAATCTGGAAGCAGATGGATTGTCCAGCGAAGCCCGGTTGTCTAATGTAGCCGCTGGAATTATCAATCCGTCCTTGAAATCAACGATCGAACGCCTTTGATTCCCCAAATCGAAGGACACTTCGCTACCGAGTTGAGGCCAGGTCGAAGGTAAAGATGATCGGATTCCATCATAATGGGATAGACTATTATCACGAATCTCTGAGTTAACGTGTTCGGAGAAAATTAGGCCGAATAAAGTGTAAGACGATGCGATTTAACCTTCTCTTTGCCCTGTTGGTACTGATTATATTCTCAGCTTCTCTGTTTTCAGAGACAAATACTGTAGTAAATTCACAGACGATTGTGTCTTTGCTGCTGTTTGGCCTGTTGATATTTTCTCTGATGAGCATGGCCGATGCTGCGGTCGTTAACTGTTTGCGGCAGTGGTTCAGACAAAACCTTTTCTACGCGCTGGCACCGTTAGCTGTACTTTATATCCTGACCATCGGCTACATCGCTTTAGTAGACCAACTGACGACTTGGTCTGCCATAACACCGTTGATCTACCTGTTTCTACCGGCGCTATTATTGTGGTGGGATCAGCACTCACCTCAACACATCAACTGGCGCAACTTGATCGCTATACTTATAGTTTGGTTTTTTATCGAATTGGGGTTGGTTCCCAAGGTTGACATACCGCCGCAAAAAGGGATCTCATTTTTCTTACTAATCGCACTTAACGGCATCATCTTTATTTTCGTCGTCATACGCGGTTTGGACAGCGTAGGCTACCGTTTGCGCCCCAATATAGACGATTGGAAATATGCCTGTCTCTATCTCGGATTATTCGTTGTTTTTTTCGCCATTCCAATTGGGTTTCCGTCCTCGTTTATCCATCAAACGTCTGAGTGGCAGCCGTTCTGGAAATTCCCGGTTATTTTACTGGGAATCTTCCTGTTTACCGGCTTACCGGAAGAGATCTTATTTCGAGGATTAATTCACAATCTACTGGCGGGCTGGATGAGAAAGGGAACCCGATCTGAATTTCCGGCACTGTTGATTTCTTCAGTTATATTCGGCCTGGCACATGTGAATAATTCAAATCCGCCCTTTATATTGATGCATCTGTTTGGCACAGATTGGTCAATCCCGTGGGCGTATGTGATTTTAGCCACCATTGCCGGCGGGTTTTATGGACTGGCCTATATTCGCACCGGAAGTATTTTGGCCCCGGCTATTCTACATACCATGGTTGACGGATGGTGGGCATACTTCTTTAATGACAATTAGACAAGCCAGCCCTTGAAAATCTCGCCTCAAGCTAACCGACCCCGGTTGGGTTGCAGGGGGATAATAATTACCAACAGATAGATCTCGCAAGAGATATTTGAAAACACCTTCAAGGAAGATAGTAGAATGACAGACCAAAGTAAACCCAACGTAGTCTTTATCCTGACAGATGATCAAGGTCCCTGGGCAGCAGGTTGTTGTGGTAACGATGAGGTTCGAACTCCCAATATCGATCGACTGGCCTCGAGCGGCATGCGGTTTGAGAACTTTTTTTGCACCTCTCCTGTCTGCTCGCCGGCACGTGCCAGCTTGATGACTGGTCGGATTCCGTCGGCGCACGGTGTCCATGACTGGATTCGGGAAGGGAATATGCCTCCCACTGCCACTCCGTATCTGGACGGCTTGACCTGCTACACCGATACACTGGCCGAAAATGGATACACGGTAGGTTTAAGTGGTAAGTGGCATTTAGGCGATAGCCTAACACCTCAACACGGCTTTTCACACTGGTTCACGCTACTAACCGGAGGTAGCCAATACAATGACGCCGAGATGATTCGCGACGGAAAGGTCGAAGTCCAGCCGGGCTATCTGACGGACGTGATTACCGACGACGCCCTCAATTTCATTCGAGAAAATTCAGAGCGACATTTCTATCTCAGTGTCAACTATAATGCTCCTCACACACCGTTCCAGGGACATCCACAGGATATCGTCGACTCCTACGATGATTGCTCGTTCAAAACTTGTCCACAGGAGGCCGCGCATCCCTGGGCCATTCCAGGTTCTCGCAACCATTTGGGAAACCGGGAGTCGTTAAAGGGATATTTTGCCGCTATCACGGCTATGGATCTAAACGTCGGTCGGCTTATCGATCTGATTGAAGAACTCGGTCTGCGCCAAAATACGCTGTTTATTTTCAGCAGCGACAACGGTTACTCCTGTGGGCATCATGGGTTCTGGCACAAAGGCAACGGGACTTTCCCCTTGAATATGTACGAGAACTCGGTCAAAGTACCCTTCGTTATGAGTCATCCTGGCCGAATCGCCGAAGGGAAAGTTTCGTCGGCCATGGCGAGTCAGTACGACTTTATGCCCACGCTACTCGATTATCTCAGCTTGGACCCGGTTGTAGACGATCTCAGTCCAGGCCGGAGTTTCCATCCTGTTTTATCGGGAGATACCGGTGAAGCCAAAGACGAGGTGGTGGTTTTCGACGAATATGGCCCGGTACGCATGATCCGAACCCAAGAGTGGAAGTATGTCCACCGCTATCCTTATGGCCCACACGAACTTTACCATCTGCTTAACGATCCAGACGAACGTAAAAATCTAGTGGATGAGAAATCAAAGACGGCGCTGATTGGCGAAATGCGTCAGCAACTGTCGAACTGGTTCGATCGATATGTAATTCCGCAACTGGACGGATCCCACTTCGCTGTCACTGGGGGAGGACAGGCCAGAAAAATCGACATAGATCAGTGTGGTGAGCGATCTTTTTTTGAGCGTGGATAAGGAGAAAATCAGCCGAATAAGCTGAATAAAAGGTACTCTAGTCCAATGGATCACCTAACGGAGCGAGATCACTCAAATCCTGAACACTGCTATTTTTCCGTTCTGTATCTAGCCAGGTCTGCAAATCGGATTCGATCCGTTCTTGTAGCAGTTGGCTCTGGATCAACTCCCGCACCGCTTCGTAAGGTTGATCCTGTGGGGCCGTCTTGCCTAGCAGCTTAGCAATCAGATAACCGTTAGGTGTTAGTTTGGGTTGGTTCAAACTGCCGGTTTCAAGCTGAGCAATGTCGATCCCTAGCTTGGTGTTGGCAGCACTAATTTGTGGTGTGTAAGCGACATGGACCACTGGTTGACCTTCTGACTTCGAGATGGTTTCCTCTTCCTTAGTCTGCGCTGTCTCTGCGTATAAGTCGGCAATTTGGCGAAAGGTACCTCCTTTCACCAATTGTTGATAAATCTGTTCAGCCAGCAAACGCGCTGCACTTGCCGTTTGAGGAGGAGATTCAGCAGGGGTCGAGATTAGAACGTACTGAAAGCGAATCTCGGCCGGAATACGGAATTGCGCCCGGTTTTTTTCATAATGGGTCAGTGCGGCCTGACTAATTTCCTCCCTGTCAATCCGGCTGGCAAAGCGGCGCGCAACGAAGTTTTCCAGAATCAACCGTCGACGTAACCAGGCTTGCAGATCTACCAACGTCAAACCACTCTCTGCTAGATCACGTAAAAAATGGGCCTCTGAATCGTATTTGGTCTGCATCTGTTCGACCTCAGCGGCGACCTTTCGATCCCACCGAACCAACAGAATTCCGGACCGATCTGCAGCTTGAAACATAATTTCCTGCTCAATCAAACTATCTAAAATCTGTTTTTTGATGGTTTCAGACGGATTCTCAATCTGTCGGATGGCCAATTCATTCTCAAGCATACTCAGCGTGATGGCATGTCCGTTGACATCGGCAAGCACGTAGTCGATCACTACGACTTCACCTACAGGTTTGGTACTACCTTCAGTACCGGCGACCAACAGGCTAACAGATAAAAATAAGCAATGGTAGGCAACAAACCAAAAGATACGGATCACCAGTTCAACTCCGATCTAAGATAGAACTTGTGTCGTAAATCAGGGAGTATTCCACTACTATGATCCGGCTGTGACAAGACAGTTGAAAGGGTATACCTCGCTCTCAAGCGGAGGCCGTGTATGGCCCACCGTCGGATTTGAAAATATACCTCCCGGGTCTGCCGTATTTTTTGAGTGTATGTAGTTTGGCTCAAACGAAGTCGCATTTCCAGTTCTACTGATGGAGTTAGATCCCATTCAACTTTACCGTAGGTGGAGGTGGTTTGTTGTTGCGAATCTGATCGACGGGCAGACAGAGTTAAACGAAGTCGGTCTACTGGATATAAGACGACAACACTGCCCAGATTGGTACGGTAATTTTGATTTTGCTCTGTCTGACGAAGTTTAGTCCAAATCTGTAATCGACAAAGGTGGTGTAGCTGCCAACTGGAAATCAAGTAAGTTTCCGCATCGGCTTCAGCTGTAGATGGATGTCGCCACTGGTCACTATAGAGACGAACCCAAAATTGTCGATGCGGTCGATATCGAACTTGAGCCAAGAGTCCGACTTCATCAATATCACCCGTTTTATCCTTAGAGGAAGCATCGTCTGCATCGGCAAAACCGCGACTGTGTGGATTATCGAACTGTATTCCGTAGTGGCGAGCCGATCCCAGAAAAGACAGCTTTCCAGCCTGAATCTCGGTTTCAAAGTAAGCGGCCATCTGTTGGAAACTGGCAGGATAACCTGTTGCGACCTCACCTCGGATTTTGGTTCGTATCTCCGAGTGGTTAAGTTCGGTTTGAGCGTAAAGGCCGCTGTAAGCCCGCCCATCGTTTAGGTTAGCTACAGTTGAGAAACGACTCCAGATTCGACTGGCGTAGGAAACCAGGCCGATTTCTGTTTGCGGGTTAGCTTGCAGAAAGATGGAACCTCCAACCAACCCTTCCCGGTAGGCGTCAAAGATACGGCGACTGCTATCCAGGCCGGTTACCGATTTCGGTTGGGTAGATGGATAGTGTTGGTAGGAGGCAAAGAGCGCTCCCCCTACCTTCTCGCTCTGCCAAGTTGCTATCGCGCCTCTCTGCTTATGCGTGCTGATGGTCTGATCCAGATAGAGGCCCCGTGGACGAAAGCGACGAGCATCGTTGAAGACTAAACCAGAGCCAAAGCCGGCCGTAAAATGACCGACTACTAACTGAGATATAATTCGGTTTGGCTGAAACAAAAGATAGATTTTGGGAACTCGCCATTTTGGTGGATCGGCCAGAATATCAATGGAAGCTGAATCTGCGCCGGATTCCAGCCGGTATCGGCTCGCATCGTCGTGCTGAATCAGCAATCCGAGTGCAACATGTTGCTGCAACTGAAGACGGGAGCGAACGGTTGTTTTATGCGGTCGCTCATCGTTAGCTGTTTGGCTGAAGGTGGAGACAATCTGGGCCTTGACCTGCTGAGCGCTAATTTGGGTGAAAGCGCGTAGTAGATCGAACTGATCCACTGTTAGCTCTGGAATTTGTCTCACCTCGGACCAACTGTTGAACCGCCCTAATCGCTTGCGCTGGGCAACGATTAGAGTGGCCTCTGATTCTGACAAACCCGGAATCTGGCTGAGTTCCCTAACCCCGGCGCGATTGAGATTAATTGGATGGTTCAGCATCTCGATTATTCGCCACGCCACTTCATCCGAAACCAGTCCTTCGGCCTGTAACTGTTCCACCTCCTCAAAACTCTCAACCCTAAAATCGCTCGTACGGACGAAATCAGCCTGACTGGGCATTGACGACACAGCCGCTAACAAGTATAAGGCTAATGGCCATTGAATATGGAGAGTGGAGAACAGAGGGTGAAGCGGCTTCTTCTCAACTCCTAATCCTCCCTTTTCAGGTTTCAATCCAGTTCCGCCAGGATCAGGTTCGGATTACCTTTGACCTCTGGTGTCTGTCTTCTACCATGTAATTTCCGGGCCAGATAGGTAACATTTTCATCGGGGATGGAGGGCATGGTTAGATACGCACTGAGATCGGCTACACTAATCCGCTGGTCTTGGTCTAAGTCAGCCTCGCCTTGCAGTCCTTTCAAAAAAAAGTAGGTGAACAGTCCGTGTTGTTGCTCTGGATACCAAGAACTGATCTGATCAGCGCCTGCTGCTGTAAAAATTGCGCCGCTCGCTGTTAGTTTCTGCTGGACCGAAGTTTCGATTTTTAATTCCGGGATCAAAAGTGGACTGGCACTTTGGTGCAGCGTGCCGACGTGAGTGCTTCCACTGAAACAGGCGTCGATTACGATGGTGATCGACCTGGCGGGTATCTCAGATAAATTACGGTAGAGTAGATCCAGCCCGTAACCGGTTTGACGAACTAGTGTCGGATCGGTGTCTGCCGGCACAAAATAGGCTCGCTGGTTTTGTAGATCCGGTGCCCCATGCCCTGAATAGTAGACAAAAACATCTGACCGGTTAGGGATAACCGCTTGGCTTAGCTTTCCGCTTCGATCCTGAGCAGTACCAAAATGGGCTTCAAATTGGGCTTTGGTGGCATTGGTTAAGAAAAAGATGTTGCCCTCCTGATAACCAAGAATCTCCGTCAGGTAGGTTTGAATTGAGCGGGCATCGTTCTCAGCATAATCGATATCTGGAATATCCTGGTTAGTATAGGTTCGGTTACCAATCACCACCGCCATTCCAAACGGCCGGGAGGTACTACTTCGGGGTAGCCCTTGATCGACATCGCTAACAAATTGCTTTACTGGAGGAGTTGGCGGTTGTATCCCTGTATGCCAGCTACCAAGATTGAGTTGCGGCAGATCGACGGTCAGTGCTGTGATAGCACTGCTTGTTATCTGCTCGACAGCGGCTAATTCGACCTTTTCACGCCACTCTCTCATGGTCGAACTCAGGGGGGTTCGGTACCTCTTAGTGACGGCCTGTTGCCATAATACTTTACCTTCTCGTATCAATGATAGCTTTAGTTCAGCCCTCGTTATAATGGTAGGAGTACCGATTGATCGAGAAATCATCGCTAGTAACACGCCTCCAAAGGTGACCGCTAAACTGCTCTGTGTCACGGTTCCGCCATGACCAGAGAGCAGGCCGGCCGAACCAATAAAGATAGCCGTATTTGCCAATCCATCCAGACGGAGGCTTGTCTTACTTCCGATCGGTTGCGACTTCAAAGCCAGAATCTCAGTTTTGAGAACCAGGTCTGTTTGCTGTACTTTAGTTGCTTCAACGTTAGAAAATAGACCTGACCTGGACACAACGCGTTGAATTTGTCGAGTCGCTTGCTGTTGCCAGGTTCGGCCAGCCGAATCTGACCGGAGATCGATAACCTGTTGTACAACCAGAGTTGTGTCGAGAGGATTCAATGAATTCGGCTGAATAGGTCCACCTTTGCTGCATCCGATCAGTAGCCATAGGCTCAGAACTAGATAGGGTGAAAAGAATGGTTTGACCAAAATGGGCCTCTTTATATCTGTGCGGTTATTTTATTGTGGGTATAACTGTGATCTAAATTGAAAAAGTTTACCATCATTTTGGAGTGGCGACAAACTGTGAATAGTGATTTAAACGCGCCTGTTTAGGTGAAATTCCACTATCATAGCTCCAATCTTGAAGGGATCGGCTAACGATACGGATGATTTAAGTTCCTAGCTTTGCCCCTGTGAAGGCCAAGAGTATCTCAACTTGACCCCTTCGATCTGAAAGGCTGGGCCGGACAACCATTTTGTGATTGCCAGCGCAGCGACTAACTCATGTCCGGCGAGTTCGTACGTTATCCAGCATGTTCGTATTTTTTTGATTTCTCCTGTATCACGATCTCTCCCATGTACCATCCTGCTTGCTAAAGTACTGTTTTTTCTGACGGGCTATGGATTCTCCCTATCATTCCCATTTAGCAGAGTGTATTAGAAAAGCCGGAGAGGTAAGGTTTCCTGCTACTACCACTGAATTTCGCATTGACGGCTGACCACAATTCTGATATGCTGAATTCACTTTAGAGTTTACCAGGTGACGACTGTCTCTTCCTCTTCACGCTTTCTGATTGTCAGTATTCTCGCGGCTTCTTTCTTGACGCTGCTAACCAACCTCGAACACACCGCCATTCACTATTGGGATGAAGGGTTTCACGCCATGGTCGCCCGCAATTTAACCCAACACCCTTTTTTATTTACGCTTTACGATCAACCCTGGTTGCCCTTTGACTACAAAAGTTGGGGTAACAACTATGTCTGGTTACACAAACCACCGTTGGCTATGTGGAAGATCTGTATTTCGCATTGGCTATTGGGTTTCAATACCTTCGCGCTTCGTTTTCCCTCAGCCATCCTGGCTACGGTAGCGGTCTGGATTACCTACCGGATCGCCCGCGACCTGTTTACGGAAAAAGTTGGATTGATCGCTGCCTTTATGCAAGGCTTTAACCCCTTTCTGTTTGGATCAGTTCACGGTTATAAATACTCAGACCATATCGATATTAGCTTGTTATTTTGGGTCGAAGTTTCCTGCTGGTTGCTACTGAAGGCCATTCGGACAGGGCGTTGGCAAATGTACGCTTATTGTGGTGTGGCACAGGGATTAGCCTATCTGTCAAAGAGCTATCTGGCACTGATCACGTTCGGCGTCGCTGGCGCGGTTTGGTTGGCTAACCGAATCCATTTTCTAGATCTAGAAAAATCCTCCTTAGCGAAAGAACCTCCGATTCGTTTGAAGCATCTTGGGATTCAGTTGCTGGCTTCGCTGTTAACGATTGCACCATGGACTATTTACTGCCTGATCCGTTTTCCAAAAGAGTTTTTATGGGAACATAAACGGGTCTTGGATCATCTCTCAACCGATGTTGAGAGTTGGGGAGCAACCTGGGATCGGCCGTTATTCGACTACATGATCCTGTTCTATCCCGTCTTTTACGGCGTCCTATTGGTAGCAGTACTGTGTCTAATTTGGGTGATGATTAAGAACCGGAAGTTAGGCGAGTTCTTCATTTTAGCCTGGGCCATTGGTGTGATCATCCCTCACAGTTACGCTTTAACCAAAACACCTTCGGCTACCATAATTGGTGTTCCACCTTTGCTGATCTGTTTAGCAGTGGTCATCGGTCGTGCCCTGGATAGTGAAGACTGGGTCTACACTAGTGTCTGGGGAGCAACACTAATCGCAATCAATACAATTAAGGGCGGAAAAAGTTTAGTTGGTGGTCGTGATCAATTCGATACTCTAAATGCCTTTGCGCCTTATATTGACACCAATTTTTGGATCGTCCAGCAGATTGCTCTATCGTTGTTGGTTCTACCGGGTATTGCAGTTGTCTATTGGCTACTCAGTCGCCGGCAGTGGCTAAAGCAGATCTGGTTTTTTGCCCGGACATTGGCGATTGTGGTGTCACTGTTTTATGTGGGGGGATATATGGAATCAGCAATTCATGTGACACAGGTCAATCAGAACGATTCATACCATAAAGTAATTGGCGAACTCATTCGAGTAAAATTCCCGGCCAATGCCTGTTTTTTCATTGACGATGCCAGATACGGTTCACACTTTTTTCTAATGTATTACGCTAATCGATCTGTCTATCAGAGCCGATATACCGATAGTGAAAAAGGGGTGGCCGAGCATGATCTGGACCGTTTAGTTAAGCAGAGCACCACGGCCGGAGCAGAAACATATTTGGTGGGAACCATGGGGCGAAGCTACGACTATCCAGTTGTCGCTGAGGGACGGGTCTACGACAGAGCGTATACTATTTACCGATTGGGCGGACAACAAGAAAGCGGAAGCGATTAAACACAACCG
>JASMLX010000260.1 GCA_030748495.1 Candidatus Poribacteria bacterium
GCGGATCGATGCCTGCTGAGTTATTTTTGAATCAGAAAATCACGCTAGATGTTGCACTAGCTATGTAAATTCGGGATTGATATATAATATACGCACATACTACTTAATCGAACTTCTTAAGGTTGGCTTTGCCGTCAGCAATACTATTAAGTTCGGCGTGCAACTGATCAAAAACTAGGTTCCAGTCTCCTAGTTTTGACTGACGAAACAGTCGCATAGTCGGATACCAAAGTGTATCCCTTGGCACCTGTAACCACCGCCAATCAGGATTAGCAGGCAATAGTGTCCAAACCGGTTTCCCCATTGCCCCGGCTAAGTGGGCTACTGAAGTATCAACACTGATAATCAGATCCAGTTGCGCGACGACGGAGGCTGTCTCGGTAAAGTCATTCAACGATTGACCCAAATTAGTAATAGGATAGTGGTCCAACAATGGTTCAATTTGGTTAGCGGCTTCACCAACTTGAAGGCTGTAGAATTGACAGCCTGATATATCAAACAGTTGTTTAAACTGTTGTAAAGTGGTTGATCGGTAGCGATCGTTCTCATGGCTTGGATTACCGGCCCAGACAATGCCAATTTTGAAGGCCGGTGTATGGCAGAGTGGGATCTCTGCCGTCTGACTCAATCCCAGATACGGCACTGGATTAGGTATTGCATCTCTATGATGAATATTGAGCAGATAAGGTAAACTCATCAAGGCGGCACAAACGTCGAATGCAGGCGTTGGCTTCTCTTGACCAACAACAGCAACGATAGATGACAATTCAGTCAACGGTTGTAGAAGAGATTGTAATTTGTCTTGGCACTGAAGGATAACGCGACCGTTGAATTGACTGAATCCCCAAAAGAAGCGAACAAACTGAATGGTATCGCCCAAGCCCTGCTCTGAGTAAACCAAAAGTGTGCGACCGTTGAGTCTACTTCCATCCCAGACCTGGCCAGGCAAATCCAGTTTGTACTTCTTAGTTTTCAACCGCCACTCGAAATTAGCCCAACCATCCTCATAATTGCCAGCTAACAGTTGAGCCAAACCCAGATTGTAGTGCCCTTCGACATAACCTTCATCAATGACGAGTGACTGATGATAACAATTGATCGCCTGTTGCAACCCACCGCGTTCTTGGTAGATAATACCCAAATTATTAAAGACTTTGGCTTGATTCGGGTTGATAGACAGAGCCTTTTGATAACAATTGATGGCTAGATCAGGTTGCCGTTGCTCTTGTAGTACTGTACCAAAATTGATATAGGCGTCCGTAAAATTGGGATTACAGTCGATAGCCCGCTGAAAGTTGTGGACGGCTGCTGAATCCTCTCCTTGGGCTTGCAGGGCGGAGCCTAAATTGTTGTAAGCATCAGCGAAATTTGGATTTAATTCGATTGCACGACGATAGTTGGAAATAGCCGCTTCCAGCTTGTTTTGACCAGCTAAAGCCACCCCTAGATTATTGAGAGCCTCAGGGAAATCAGGATTCAAGGCTAACGCGCGGCGGCAGTACTGGATAGCTTTTTCTGAATCGCCCTGTTCATAAACTAGCTGACTAATGTTGCTGAGTGCGTCCGGAAAGTCGGGTTTGAGCGATAAGGCTCGTCGATAACTTTGATGCGCTTCATCCATTCTACCTACGGTATATAACAGCAGACCTAAATTATTATGAGCCTCAGCATAATCGAGATTAATCGACAGAGCTTGACCGAACCAATCGGACGCAGCCTGGTATTCTCCACGCTGAAAAGCCAGTACTCCCAGCAGTCGGATCGCCTCCAGATGCTGTGGGTCGAGAGCCAAAATTTGATGATAGCGACTACCTGCCATCTCCCACTGACCTTCTCGATGCAGTGACATGGCTTGCTGAAGTATAGCAGTCAATCGGGGATCAATTGGCTTTGATCGAGTTGGCCTTTTGGTAACTTGATCTCGCTTCTTTCTGCGGCGCTTCTTAGCAGGCACGTTCGTTTGATTAAATTGGTAGGTTTACTCTTCAGGTTATGACGTGGATTTAGCGACTGGATAATCCGGTGGTGTTCAAATGTTAGCCGATCCCAATGGTCTTTACAACCACAAGACCGCGATGGTCAAAGGCTAAAAAGCCTTCAAACATTGTGCTATTCCCTTCCACTCTGTTCACCTCCATTGGCCGCTGTCGTTGTGGCTGACAAGGAGTATGTCTTTACCGTCCATCAGTAGTGGATCAGAATCTCCTTTCCTTTTATCGCTGCTGCCATTTGATAGTGCTATGATTTGAGCTCATCCGTGGAATCCTGGACTGGAATGGAGACTATGGTTCCATCCTGATACTCGTGATGAACCACACTTTTGGAGGCCCATCAAGATCCTTTGGGCACATTACAGCAGCAGCAACCAATGAATAGAAGAGACAACAGTATGTTGAAGAGGCGTATGGGATCGGTTACAGGTTTTCTCTTCCTTCATATGCCTAAAAGTAGGAAACAGGTTGCAAAACAATCTCCATTCAATATGGCCTAAAACCTTCAGAGAGGCCATTTGCATCTCCATGTGATGAGAATATAATAACATACCCTCGATTGTCGGGGGTGGTCCTTGATTTTAAACAGGGCACTAGGTGTTCTTCGTTTCCCTATCCTTCCTTTCCTCTTAAATGCTAGAATTTTATTGTATCATTATCGCTTCGCTACCAAGGTAAGAATATAACCCTTCACGGGTATTGTCTGAGTTATTCGTGGCAGTATGGTCTGAAGGATTCATTAGATAGGGGAGATTTTGAGGCTTAAAATAGACACAGTTTATAGTTATAGAAATTGTTATAGAAATCAAGGTAAGGGAGATCGCCAAATTCATGTTGCACTCTAGAGAGAAAGGTCAAGATGGTAAATTCAAACGTCAGGAAGATCAATTTCGAAGTTGGGTTAGAAAAGATCCGTCCTCTGAATTCCCTGCAGTTTCCGGCCGCTACCACCTCTACGTCTCCTTGGCTTGTCCTTGGGCACATCGAATTATTATCGTTCGTAAGCTGAAAGGGTTAGAAGATGTGATTGGCATAACAGTCGTCGATCCAATTCGTGATGAGATGGGTTGGGCTTTTACTTATGAACCTGATCCAATCAACGGTTTTGACTATTTGAGTCAAGCCTATCTGGCTACCGATCTCAACTTTGACGCCCGAGTCACAGTCCCCGTCCTCTGGGATTGTGAAACCAAAAAGATCGTTAGCAATTCTGACGACGACCTGATGCGGATGCTGAACACCGAATTTGACCATCTTACCCGGTGTTCTATAGATCTATATCCCATTCAACTGCAATCTGAAGTTGACGAGATTAACGACCTGATCTATCCGAGCATCAATGATGGCGTCTATCGAGCGGGTTTAGCTGCCAGTCAATCAGCCTATGAAGTTGCGGTTCAGAAATTGTTTGAGACACTGGATATGCTAGAAAATCGGCTATCCCAGCAAAGGTATTTGGTCGGCAACCAGATCTCAGAAGCCGACTGGCGTCTTTTTCCAACGCTGATTCGATTTGATGCTGTCTATCACGGCCATTTCAAATGCAATATTCGGCGAATTTCGGACTATCCGAATTTGTACAGCTATCTGTGTGATCTCTATTACCAGGATAAAATTGCCGAGACAGTCAATTTCGATCATATCAAGCGCCATTATTATATGACACACCCAGAGGTTAATCCGTCACGAATTGTACCTGTTGGACCGGATCTACAATTTGAAGTCTCCCACAATCGTGATCGGTTGGGCTGAAGTAAGTGTCTGATTATATCGACAGCCAAAATATTTATTATCCTCCTGTTTTGCTAATTAACCTGAATTCGGGATTAAATGTAAGAAATTAAAAAAAAAGATCCTCGGGCTTGTACGCCCTCACTCTTTTCT
>JASMLX010000261.1 GCA_030748495.1 Candidatus Poribacteria bacterium
CAATCTGTCGGTAATGTTGCAAGGCGGTGGTCAAATTCAGCTCGGTGAGAGCCGTTTCTGCGGCCGATAGCCAGCGCTGGTTCTGCTCCAGCCGGCGGTGCCAGTTGACGGCATCTTGCAGGGCCTCAATTTTATGTTGGACGCTGGTCTCCGCCGCTTGAAACTGATCCAGGCGGCGATGGAGGTTCAATTTCAAACTGCGCTGTGTCTGTTCAGCCTCCAGCTTGGCCGAGTTGAGCCGCAGTTGCAACTCTTGTTCGGTTTGGCGGGCATCGGCCAACAGCTGTTCTACCGGGGCCAGCAGGATAACCCTGGCTTTCCAGGAATCATCCGCATTCTGTTGTCGGAATTGCTCGAGCTGATAAACACCGCTCAATTTGACCTTAGTTCCGGCCGCCGCCCATGAGTTGAACAGGGTGTCGACATCCACAATCCGTTGCCCATGCGACTGATGGGTTGCCTGCTGGGCCCAGTCCAGAACCTGGCTGCTGAGACGGGTAGAGACGTAGTGTCCGACCTGCTGCATAGCCCGCAACCAGGCCTGTTGAAAGGCTTCCCATTCTCCGGCACACCGCGAGTCAGAAATGCCTTCAAAGCGGAGCATGCCGGCCGGTGGAGGGGGAACGATTTTTAGCGGCCGCGGGCGGACGGTTGGGCCCCGGCCGGCGCAGCCGAGGCCGACCCAAACAACAAGCAGAAACCGGGCGCTTAACCGCAGGTGGCCTAAATTGAGCCTGACCTTCAACCGGCTAAACGACCTCCCGACACTTTTTAAAACATCCGTCATAAATTTCAAACCGCCTTCGCCGCCTCAGCCGAAAGACGATCACCATCGACCTCTACTGGTGGCGGCGGTGGTGGTGAAGACACACATAGCTTCAGCCAGACCGCTGGGTCGATCTTGCCGTTGATCCTGAACAATGATGGCTCGCGTCCAGTGGCTCATGGTGCTGAGTCCCCGCGACTGTTTGTCACGGATGGGGGGGAAAAACTGACGCTGTAGTTGTTCCGCTTGCAGCACCACGGTATCGGCCGGAAAGGGGTGTCGACTAGCGATGACCTTGATAACCTCCATGCCGAAAGGAGAGCTAACCGCCAAACGATAATCGGATTGTCCGGATGCCGGAATGTGCCGCACCTGTTTGGCCGGCAGAAAGTTGTCCGACTCATAACCGTTGGGAAAGAGTTGATGCAGACCGCCGACTGAGTCGAGATTGATAACCGCGAGATAGCAGTCTTCGGCGGCGGAAACGGTCAACCGGATGGATTCCCCCGATTGATAGACGCCGCCGGTTCCCCGATCGGGGGTCACAAACAGACCGAACAGGTTGTCTGAACTCAGTCGGGGTTGCGGCAGCTGCTGCTGTACCTGTTGTCGCACCACCTGTTGAAGTTGCTGCAGCGTCTGCTGCCGGTTGTTGGTCGGAGGACGAATCGGGGCCTCTGTTCGATGGGAGGAACTGAATCGGATGCTTCCGGTCTGGGCGTATTTTTGGATTCTTCGCACGTCCAATAGATAGAGTGTGACCTGAATCTGGTTTGGGCTCAACCTCCATTTGCCATCGATGTAGTGGGAGGCTTCTCCATACTGAGCCATGATGACGGCGTCCAAGGGATGGGAGATCTCCTGGCTGGCTAGTTGTCGAAACCCCTTCAGGCTGGTCTCCGGGTCAGCTGATTCTACCACCTGGGCCAATTCTACCTCCGACCAGATCAGATCCAGTTCGTCCCGTGGCATCAGAGCAAAAGGTGGGGGCAGTTCAGCCTGACAGGCGGCGTGCAACTGGTAGGCCATCGGTCCGCCGGTCTGGGAGGGCGCCGTGTCTTCCTTGTTGATCTGTACAGGTGATCGATATTTCGGTGCCTGTACATAGAGCCTCAGACCGGTTGTCTGCTCAGTGTCGAATTGGGCTAATAGTTTGTTGCGCAGGGCCAGAATCTGCTGGTGAAAGGATTCCGGTTCTGCGGTCACTGCGGTGGGAAGAAAGGGAACAATAACCAGCCAGACCAGCCAATTGATATTATGTCTCTTCACTTTACTGGTAGATAGCGTTGACAAAGAGGTTGATTCTAATTCATGAGTTGATTTAGACGGGCATTATATAACAGATTCGGGCGTCAGTCAATCAAATACCGTTTTGGAATGATTGTGGTGGTTGGTGCTGAGAATGAAGAATTGAAATTGTCAGCAAACCTTCAAACTTCTGTCCACCATCTACTTGGGTTGTAAATCCAAGTCAAAAGTTATTGACCTACTCTCGGCCGCTGTGATAAATTGAAACCTAATGGAAGTCCAAATGTGTAGCGGCTCGGATTTTTAGGTGGGAACTGTTACGGTAGACAGGGGCCGATTGGCTGATTATACGGCAAGAAAATGGTGAAGCCGAGATTGGAGGAATCAAAATGAAACGACTATTGACCGCGCTGTTGTTGACTCTATTAGTGGGCCTTCCCTTGGCGGCTGAGAAGTATGCACTGCTGGTGGGGATTAATGATTACCAAAACGATATTGGTGCTCTCAAGTACTGTGTGGCAGATGTGGAAGCATTTGGCCAGGCTCTGATCCAATTGGCCGCTTATAAGCCACGGAATATCCATTTGATGACGGACCGGATGTCCGGGCCTGATTTACCTGAAGCCAACAATGTTATTCTACGGTTGGAAAATCTATCGGCACAACTTCAAGCCCGGGATTCCTTGATTTTTTACTTTGCCGGGCACGGTATTTCGACCCCGGATCAATCCTATCTGTTGGCATTAGACAGTGACACGGCCAGCGCCAGGATACTAAAAAGGAGCGCAATCCCCCTCCAGGAGGTAAGAGAGATTTTGTCGGAGGTAAAAGCCCAGCAACTACTGACCATCATCGATGCTTGTCGCGAGGATCCAACGGCCGGTCGGAGTAATCGAGATAATCTGTTGAGCCAGGATTTCGCCCGTGCGGTCAAAGTCCAGCCTGGGGTGGGCCGGTCAGGTCAACCAGCGGTAAGTGCGACTCTTTACGCATGCAGTGTAGGGGAACGGGCCTATGAATGGGCGGAGAAAGGACATGGGGTGTTCAGTTATTATCTGTTGCAAGGTTTAAAGGGTGAAGCGGCCAATGCGGAGGGTGATGTGAGCATTAATGATCTGGCGGCTTACACGCAGCAGAAAGTGGTGGAATGGGCCCAAAGCCGTCGAGGGAAGGAACAGACGCCGTGGTTGGATCAGAGTGGAGGGGCCAAACTGGTGTTGGTGGAGAAGGAGGCCAAACAGGAGGAGAAGAAGAGGCAACCAGGCAGGGGGGAAGTGGATCCAGAGACGGAGATGTGGGAGTTGATCAAGGAGACGACGGAAGGATCAGACATTGAGGACTTTCTGCAGGCCTTTCCGGGCGGCAAGTTTGCGGCCGTCGCCAAGTTGAAACGGAAGCAGTTGCAGCGCCAGTCACTCAGACAGCAGATGGTGCGGATCCCAGCAGGAAGTTTTATGATGGGAGATAGCAAGAATGAGTCCGAGGACTGGATGGAGCGTTCAAGGCCACCACATAGAGTAGAGCTGGATGGATTCTACATGGATGCCTATGAAGTGACGGTAGGACAGTACAAGAAGTTTCTGTCCGAGACCGGGCATAGTGCGTTACCGGATTGGGTGTCGCAAGTGTCACCGACGGACAGCCATCCGGTAGTGGGGGTTAGCTGGTATGATGCGGAGGCTTACTGTCTGTGGGCAGGCAAGCGATTGCCAACGGAAGCGGAATGGGAGTATGCGGCCAGAGGGGGATTAGTAGGTAAACGGTATGTATGGGGGGAGAGGGCACCGGATGGCAGTCAGTGCAATTACGCCGATAAGAATGCGGATGCTACCTTAAGGCAGAT
>JASMLX010000262.1 GCA_030748495.1 Candidatus Poribacteria bacterium
GAGGCTATTTCTAACCTGGCCAAGAGAAATTCGGGGGACTGATGGTTGACCTATCACCTGGTGAAAAAATTGAAAATAGTTCGCGCGGGATCGGCTCGCTGGCCATTATCCAGGTCGAGCCCCTAATTACCCGTACGCCGATGTGCCGTGGCCGGCCGATGAATTTATAGAGATGCCGCCGATCGGTTTTATGCATGACCGAGTGGGGATCGGGAGACGGCTCGATCACGCTAGTCCTGCCAGATTTAAAAGGCATAGTCAAACGCTGCTGGTCAAGATCACTACCGATCAAGGCCTGATCGGTTGGGGAGAAGCCCATGCGCCGGCGGCACCCACGGTGCACGCTCAGGTGATTACGGATCTCCTGGCTCCGATTCTCATTGGCCAGGATGCACGCAGGATTGGTCCGCTCTGGGACAAGATGTATTCCAGCCAGCGGCTGCGGGGCTATGCGACCGGTTTTTTTACTGAATCTATCGCTGGAGTGGATATCGCGCTGTGGGATATTCTGGGCAAGTTCGTTGGAGTACCGCTCTATCAATTACTGGGTGGGAAATACCGCGATAGTATACCGACCTATCGCGCGGCCGGCAGTCCAGAAGCAGCACTGGAGGCAGTGGAAGCCGGCTTTACGGCGGTTAAGATGGGGTTTTCCAAGGGCGTCGGCTCCGAAGATTTTGCCCGGGTGCGTAATGTATCCGAGGCGGTCGGCGCCAGGGGCCAGTTGCTGATCGATTCGTTGGGTGCTTTTAAGTTGCACGAGGCGATCAGCACCGGACGGAAACTGGATGAATTGAGGAATATCGGCTGGTTCGAAGATGCGCTGATGCCGGAAGACACGGCCAGTTACCCGATCTTGGCTGAGAGCCTGGATACAGCGGTTTGTGTCGGCGAGACGCTGTCGAATCGTTTTCAATTCCGCGATCTATTTACTCAGCGAGGGGCGGACGTGATTAATCCGGACCTGAGCCGGGCCGGTGGCATCACCGAATGCAAGCGGATCGCCGACATGGCCGATACCTTCGGCATTCTCTGGTCGCCGCATCTCAGTTCCGGTTTGCCGCCCTATGTAGCGGCGTCGCTCCATTTAGCGGTGGCCACGCCGAATGCGGTGATTTTGGAAGGCGGCAATATTCACAAGGCCAGGGAGATTGGAGAATCACGTGGCAATGTGCTACTCAAGGAGCCACTTGAATTTAAAGCCGGGCTGGCGATGGTGCCGGAGAGACCGGGGCTGGGCATTGAATTTGAGGAACCAGAACTGCAGAAGATCGTTGTCGGCTAGGAATTTGGTGGGACAGGATTTCCCTGACCGGACATCGGGTTAATCTCCAAGCCACTCATCAGGAAAAGGAACCACCACCAGTGATCAGCGCCGTTGACTACCTACCTATCGAAGGGGTAATCCAGTATGGCTAGGACAAATAATGCACCCAGAGACCTCGGCTTGACATTACTGACCACAGTGGCGCGGACCATTGACTTCTACCAGATTGATGCAGGGGATTACCGAGCGACACGCAAGATGGTGATTCTGAAGTAGAGCAAGATTATTGTTAATTGAAGTGTTGGTATCTGTATTAGTCTTTGTTGTCTGCTTCTTTGTCTTTGCCAAACATCCTGACGACGATGAGGATAGACTTGAGTAGGCCATAGAATGTTTAATGTCAACGGTTAATAATCGCCATCATTGCATACATTCACGATCTGGTTTATAATAGTCAATTAGAGGAAATGTAGTGATACATTAAACCTGGCACAAGAAGTTGAAGAAGAACAATCAAGGCGAGCTATCGATGCTCGTCTTTTTTGTTTTCGCATTCAAGTTACGACTAAATTAAGCGACAATAATAGTATCTTCAAAACTTCCTTCTGTAAGGTGGGTCAACTCCTCTGACTCACCTTCTTTTTTTGGTCTTTACACCCACTGTAGTAGATATTTAGTCAACCGTTAGTCGCTTCAAAGCTGATTCTAACTGGAGATTCCTCTACAGCACTTTTCCCTTTCTCTGCTCTTCTTCCCTAATCTTTCCCTTTAACTCCGCAGGCACATTCTTAGCGTCTTTAGGATCCACAAAGATCTGCGCCTCTAGACCCGCTGGGGTTAGTAATTCAAATCTACCCTGCTGATCAGTATAGGTGCGAGTTGTTTCCACTAACTCCTTAGCTTGATGGTCTACACGAAACAGGTAGGCGATAGCATGCAGTTCAATGGCTGAGAAATAAGCCTCTGACAGTTGATCCATCAGTTGCTGCTTACGTATTTCAAGATTCATAATGTTCTCCTTAGGTTAATATTCGGTTATTGAAGTGTGGTAATTGTGGGCACAAAGATGGGCAGTGTGAGCTTTGTCCAGTGGGTGAATGGGATAGAATCTGATCCGGTTAGGCTTGTGGTGGGATTGAGCTTAACTGGCGATCAGGTGCGGATAGAATGAGGGGTTTGAGGGATGAGATGATTAAGGGTCAACATTAGACGGGTAGCGGGTTTGGGGGGCTGTTGATTTTGAGGTCTGTGATCTTTTCCTGGAGCGACATAAACTATCATGCGTCATAACAGGGGCAGGGTTGAAACAAGACGTTTCCAGAGGCTCCTTCCTAACGTCACTTTATAATAAATTGACCTCAAAGGTTGTCAATTGTGATTGGTTGTGATATTTTGGTATGGTCAATGATTTTCTTAGGGAGTGGTTAAGGTCTACTATGGTTAGCAAATTATCAACTTACGCTGGCCTATTCTCAGCTTGTTTTCTATTTCTGTTCGGCTGTGGTGAAGAAAGAACGGATGCGGTCAAAGAAAGTAACCAGAATGAGAATCAGATCTCATCAGAAGCCCCGTTGGGTTTGTCAGGAGAGACATACAGGAATCAGAGATTCTTGTTTAAAGTCTCCAATTTGCCAATGGAGGGGTGGTCTATTTTTACGGTGGAGACGGAAGTTGGCAGGGAGTTTCTAACAGGTTTTTACGGTGAAAAAGAGGCCGGAGAACATGACTCACATCTCCTTCTCTCAACGGTTCCATTTATAGTGGATAGTTTTGCTGAGTATTCGGAGAAAAAAGATCAGGCGAACAGGCAGGGAGAAATATCTATTTTGGTTGAAGTTATTTCAACCGCGGAGGTGAAATTAATCCGGTCAGCGGAAGATTTGGCCCAAGTCTACAAACTTCAAAAGGCTGAGCTTGGACTACCAATGAAGTCAGAGAAACGGGTTGTCTCAGCAGATGGATATTCAGGCTACGCGATCTATGGTGATCTCAGTGAAGATGGTGAACAGGCGGAATATGGGTATGCCTTTTTTACCAGACCTTCGGGTAAGAGCCAAAGGATTTATCGGTTGGCTTATGTTGAAGTCTATCCAGTAGGAGAAACAAGCAAGTATAAAGGCATATTTGAGCAAATGGTTGCGTCTCTGGAGTTTAATATTTTGTAATCCTACAGGGAGCAGGGCTCAGCTTGGAGATTTGGGGGGTTGAGTTGAGAGCAAAAGAAATAACAATATCAATTAGCCTGCCCCTACCGCTAGTTGAGAGCTTATGATTTGATATACTTTTGTTAGGCGTGAAGATTTCTTTTTCCAAGCAGCTTCTAATGATGTCACCTAGACTCCGATTCCACCAAGATCAGATCGCTGCCTTAGCTAGTCGATATCAATACCAACTTGACGATGCCAATCTGATGAAACTGCAATCATCAATATTGGAACGTGGGTATTTAACTAAGAACGAAATTAAGAAGATTGCGTATTGGAAAGCACCGAGAAGTGCGGCCCACGCTGATAAAAACCAACCGTCTTACGTGACGGAAATTACACGCTTTGCCTTGGCTACAGAAGACGAACG
>JASMLX010000263.1 GCA_030748495.1 Candidatus Poribacteria bacterium
AGTTCAGGCAATGCGCAAGGGGTAATCGACCAATTTGGAGCCCCCCCGCTGGACGGCTTGAACCTGGTACTCGGCTTTGACGCCTCTGATCTGGTCATCGCACTGGCCAATGCTACAGCAAAGGATAAATCGAGTGCCTTTAACCAATTGTCACCAATAGAGCGAGGTAGTATGACCACCGATCAACTGTCAGCCGCTATTCGGTTGACAGAGGGACATAGCGGTAATGTTTTACCGGGCTCTGTTACCGCTCAAGACGTAATTGATGAATTCGCTCAACTTCCCTTAAGTGTCTTAGCTGTCACAGACTTCACCTTCGACCATAAGGACCTGATTATTGCTTTGGCCAATGGCACGGCCGGTGATGTATCCACCTCTCATGCGCAATTACCGCCTAACAAGGTTGGTAGCGTAACGGCGGATCAATTGGGCGCAGCTGTTAATCTGGCTAACGATGGTGGTTATCCCTATCCATTTACATATGGTACTGACGGTACTGATGGCGTAAATGCCAGTCAGGTGGTGGCGGCCCTAGGAGAACTGGGGGAAACAGTCGGTGTTGAGAGATTGATTATTGCCATCAGCAAAGCTAAAGATGACGATGGTAGTGGTTCAGTGGGGCTGACAGAGATCAATCTCAAAAACAGTTCTGATGCCACAGTCAACACAAATACATTACAAGCCGCTATCAATATCAACGATGCAACTCGGACTTCGCTGTTGCCAGCGGGAGTCACCCCCACCGAAGTAGTTACCCAACTGGACTGGTTGAATCAGACGGTTGAACTGCAGACATTGAGGATTGCACTGGCCAATAACAACTCCCTGTCCACAGCGGCCGTTGGCCTATCCGTTGATCCATCAAGTTTCCTGCAGGCGGCAGTTACCGCCGCGGAAGGGATAGGTAGCTTTAGCGGTGCACGTGTGGATATCACAGTTGCTGCCGCCTTGCTAAGTCTGGTGACGCCTGATAAAACCCAGGTAACGGCGGTCACACTACAGCAGATGCTTGACGCATACACCTATACTGATCCAGATAGCAGCAGTAGTGTGACCATAAAAGCGGCTGTGGCTAACCGGCTTTCTGTCACTGAAGCTCAACTGATTGATGCTCTGAACGGTGGGGGGAATTTTGATGCCGCCACACAAAATGTAGATCTCTCCATATCAGCAGCTTTCCTACAAGTGACCTTAACCAGTTTAGTCAATGCTCTGAACGAGAACACAAATGGCAGTGGGGAAACAAACTTTAATGCTGCGGCCATCAGTATTGGGAGTAATAAGAGAAGTTTGCTGGATGCTCTTGTTTTAGGGCGGATTGAAACGACTTATACGCTTGGTTTCGTGCAGGGATTGAATATAATGTCCTTGCCTAACAAACCGAACACACCTTATACGGCCAAAACTTTAGCCGAAAAGATTGGTGATGTTACTCTGATCATCCGCCTGGACAAAACACTGCAGCGCTTTGAAGCCTATATTCCTACTATTGAAACGGGTAACGGATTTACCATCAATGGAGGCGAAGGTTACATTATCAATACCACACAGGCCAAAGGTAGTGCTTTCACTGGCAAGGTTTGGGTTGACGCAGCACCAGCTACAACACCAGTTGTTGCTGATAGTTTGGCTATAGCGGCACCGTCAGCAAATACTGACTCGAATATATGGGCTTTTGTCTTGGCTGGAAAGTTGCCGGCTGAATTGCACACAGGCGGCTCTATGAACTTCAGGCTAACCGATTCACTGACGGGCCAGATTTTGACGGAATATAGCAGCCTGCAGACCGGTGATCCGGTGGCTGAACTAGCTGATAATAGTTTCCGTCTGGTAATGGTAGACCAGCTAAGAAGGTCGGTGATCAAACCTCAAGACCAATTCAAGCTGGAAGTCTTCGATCTACAGGATCGCCTAATTGGAAATACCGATCTGGTGATAGATGCGGATGATCTACAGCAAGCCTTTACCGTCAAGAAGATTGAATATAACCAGATACCCGAGATCTCACGCCTATTACCCAATTATCCCAACCCATTCAATCCTGAAACCTGGATTCCCTTCGAAATTGATTGCCAATCAGAGGTGGTAATTACCATCTACGATATTGTTGGCAAACCTGTTCGTGCCATAGACCTCGGCTTCCGACATGCTGGGCTTTATACTACGCGCACTCGGGCTGCCTATTGGGATAGCAAGTCAGAACTAGGTGAACAGGTGGCTAGCGGAGTCTACTTCTATTCTCTTTCGGCTGAGAGTGATAAATCGACCTTCTCCGCCACCCGGCAAATGATAATTCTGAAATAGGATAGATCAAGTAAGATGAAACACGGATTCGATTTTAAGCTACCAATGTCAAAATTAGCATTCGGGCTAATAATGTTACTATTGGCCTTTGATGCTAGGGCTAACCCCATTTTTGTCGTTGCTGGCAAGGTAGCTGATAGTACCGGTGCCGCAATGGTGAATGCCAAAGTGCAAGTCAGCAACCAGACCAACACATCTTTAGAAACCAAGGAGGCCACTACCAATGCCGAGGGGCTGTATAAAATCCTGTTTATGGATATGTTCGATGATGGAGACCTCGATAACAGCTTTATCAGCTTGGGCGATGTGTTGAAAATTCATGTTCTGAATGCCTCTAATGAATTCATTGCTGAACACTCGTGGGTAGTAATGCCTTTGCAAATTATCAATAAGATCATTGAAAGCAATATCCAACTGTTTAGTCTGGTAGAGGACATCCCCCAAACTATCAATTTTTCACCAGTTGATTCAACCAAAACGGTGGCCAAATATAAAATTCTGTCTCCATCGGATCGGGGACAGCTCTCCGCCTTCGACTCAGCTACAGGCCAAGTGTTATATAGTCCGGAAGGCAACTACAGTGGGACAGATTCAATCCTTTTTGAGGTCGATTATGCGGGAGGTGGCGGTAGCGATCAAGTAGTAGCCAAAATAACGGTCAGTGCAGTCAATGATGCGCCATTTGTTAGTGTTGGCAATTCTATTGAGGATCTGACCGTATGGGCTGGAGACAACGACATAACTATAGACTTAGCAACCGTTTTTTCAGATCCAGATATAGCCTCATTGCCGACAGATGATCAGCAATCAACTGATGTTCTGACTATAGCAGGGAACATATCGGATAGTAGTGGAACACCACTTTCTGGCTCACATGTTCAAATAACTAACCAGACCCAATTGGAGGTCCTTCCCGAAAGTATTACCAATACTGACGGGACATATGAAATTGTGCGTCTGAACATAGATCAGGCTGGCCCAGTTGCATTTAGAGACGATACTCTTTTAGTTGAAGTCTTTGATAGTTCCGGCACTCAGGTCCTGATAGATAATTATCAGTTGACGGGTTTAGACATTGCCCAAAGGCTAGCCGATATCAGTTTTCGTGGCAATAACAGGGTGAATTGGTTTTCCATCAGGGAAAGCTTAAATTTTGAGTGCCAAATTACGCCTTCGGATCAGCCATTTGTAACAGCCACCATCCATGACCAGAGTCTGATATTGGATATAACCGATGACTTACGCCAAGAGGGAGAAATTGAGGTTACCTTGCAGGCGACGGATATGAGTCAAGCCACTTCGCCGCCGGAGTCCTTCAAAGTGGAAATAAAAGCCAGTGCCTTGCAGATTGTTGGCCAAGCTCAGGGTGAACTCAGCCCAGGTATGCAAGCATATGCCATCGTCTCTTCGGCTGAGCAAGAGCGATTTGACACTATTGATGAAATCGCTGCGGTTGATTCAACCAGCGGTCAATTTACCATTTTACTCTACGAAGACGCCAGC
>JASMLX010000264.1 GCA_030748495.1 Candidatus Poribacteria bacterium
GATACAACCCCCAACAGAATCAAGTGGGAAAAAGATAGTGCTGAAATGGTACTGATTCCTGCTGGTTCCTTTGAGATGGGTGATCATTTTAATGAAGGAGATGATATCGAACAGCCGGTCCACACGGTGACACTAGACGAGTTTTATATGGATTCGACGGAGGTAACCAACGCACAATACCGAGTTTTTATGGAACAAACGGGTCATAGGGAACCAAGGTACTGGACTGATTCGAGTTATAACCAAGATAATCAACCAATGGTGTTTGTGAGTTGGATGATGCGACGGCCTATGCTAAGAACCTGATGTGTAAACCACACAATTATCAGTAGGCTAAGACGAAATTTTGAATCACAATTGTGAGTAGAGGCATGTTGGCTAATTTCTTAACAGAGATCTGTATTCTTGATAGCCTGATTCAAATAATATACTGTTGGTTGTCAGCGTTAACAATTACTGCAATTTTTACTTTTCTTTACGCTGGATTCAATTGATTTCAAAAAATAAATGGCGTGGCGAAGAAGTAAACAGGCAGGTTATTAATCTAGGAAGGACTGTTGATTAACCGACATTTTTGTCCATCGATTTGATGAGCGGATCGACAATTGAAACCTGACGATTAGTCTGCTTGCTCACCACATTGGGTGAAACAGTCCAGATCTAATTTAATCCAGCTAGATAGATTAAAGACAGGTGATAATTATCCGAGCGTCAAGTGAGGGATTACAGTCGTAAGGTGTCAGACTCAGGTTTATACGGCCACGATAGCAGATTGAACATTATTTTTAAATGTGTTTTTGGGGCGGTAATCTGAATCAGGCAAAAGCGAATTTTGAGAAAACAAATGCCAAGAATACTCTTCAGGTATTATCTATTACTAAATTCCAGAGAGGTTCCTCCATGAATTTTGTAACGTTACTTAGAGAACAGCCAGATATTGTCAGAAACTATCATAGTATTGGTTGCAATCTACTGAGCCGTAAAGGGGCTGTAGAACAGATTATTGTCTTCAAAGGAGAAGAAGCAACGGCCCTAGATCGCTTTTACAAGGCTTTACAAATGGCCCATGGTGCGATTGTCGGCCCGTGGTACCGTCCCCCGATCGACCCCCATCACTGGCAGTCCGCTAAAAATTTGCAAGTTTTTTCTGGGACTTTTGATAATCGGTTTGCTAACTGGATCGATATTGAGGCACTGACCTCAACAGGTATTACCGTCATTGATACGTCACGTGGAATGACACCTTCGGTGGCCGAATTCGCATTAGCTATGACACTAAATCTGATTCGCCACATTCCTGAGTCACTGTACGCTACACAAAATGGTGATTGGCGAGGTGATGCAACATGGAATCACCCGGACTTCGTCTATGGTGATTTAACTGGTCGCCGAGTTGGTCTAGCCGGATTCGGTAGTATCAATCGGCGTTATGCTGAATTACTTGAACCTTTTCAGTGCACTGTTCAGAGTTACGATCCCTTTGTGGCTGATCATGTATTAGATAATCACAATATCCGGCGTTCTGAGTCTCTGATCGAATTAGCAGAGAAATCAGAGATATTTGTCGTAGGCCTCCCGCCGGTACCAACAACTCTGGAAATTATCAATCGAGAGGTTATTTTCGCCTTACCAAAAGGCGCGTTGTTTGTTTTAGTTACACGCATGGCGGTAGTTGAGCAGGAGCCGTTATGGGAAAGGATTCGGGCTAATGAGTTGGCGGCGGCTATTGATGTCTTTAATCCTGAGCCTCCTCCCAAAGACGCTTGGTTTCGTCGACACCCGAATGTACTAGTGACCCCCCATATTGCAGGTGGAACCGACTTTTGCCATCGACGGTGTTTCACCCATGCTTGTCAGGATACTTTATCCGTTATTGAAGGCCAACAACCGACATTTCAAGCGACTCAATGGGACCAACTCTGTTATGCAGGCCAACTGAAATTTGAGCAGTAAAATTTGCTCGTTTTGGAGGGCTAAGTATCAACAGTGTCCTCTCCCAACCTAATTGTTGATAAATTACTAGTAAAAGACAGGGGCTCTGTTTCTAAGAACCTATCCGTAAATAAATCCTGCTTTGCGGTCTGTAATTATAGCCGCTGCCAGGTGTCGCAATGACAGGTAAGTTAGGTTGAGTTTTTCATCGCCGACCAGGATTTTCCTGAACCGCTTGAACCGGCAATGACTGACTTCGACCATCCATCTTCTTGATTTGTAACCCGGCTTCTTTTTTCTTATCAATTTCCTCCCCCCTTGATTTCACCTGAGGAGTCTAGCCTTTGGAGATGATTATCTGTCAAGCCGGATCGCCGTCGTAACAAACGATTCCTTCCAATATTTTGCGTGCCGGCATCGGCTTTCTCCCTCCACCGGCTTTGGGTTGGTATTTCTGGTTTGGATCTCGCTGAGGTGGCCGGATTAATGGCTTATACTTTTGGCCAGAATCAATCTGATACTTGCCATGACTTCACTTTTGCCATACGGTCTCCATGCTATCTGGTTGAACATGGTACCTATTGAAAGGTAAATGAGGTAAAGTGTCAAGTTATTTACGGATTAGTTCTAAGTCGTGGAATCAGCTTTATCTCTACCACGCCCCAGGTGTACCAACCTTCGCCGGGCCGTTCTTTCAGCTCAACAGGCCGACCTGAGGACCTTCGACCAGTCCAAGGCCGTTATTAAACAGTGCCTGGGTGGCCATTTCACTGTTTATGTCACTGTCACCAACGGTTCCAGTAGTCGAGGCAGGGCTGGATCTCACTCTGAGTCCATCGTGGCTCGTGGGTTCGCCTATTGTAACGCTGTGCGGCAGATGATCCTTAACGACGAAAGGGACCAGCAGATCTAATACGCTTGCCATTTATGACGTGGCCGCCAAACCATGGTGAAGCCTTATCTTCAGGCACTTGCTTCTATTAGTTGCAAGCGGGTGATTATGTTTAGTCTAGGAAGGTGTTAATCCTGAAGTCAGCCAAACCATAATGGGGTTAGGTGTTTGAGAAAGTTAAATACTTAAACGGTATGTTGGTTTGACACTAGAATCAAGCACGCTGGCCTACTAAGCGGCCCCAGAAACTGACTTTCTTTTCTTCTTTCTCTTGACTGGCTTCCAGGAGTAAATGGTTTTGCTCAGTCAACCGATCTATATTTTTCTGTTGCATGGCAATAATCTGTTGGGCTTGGTCTTGTTGTTTCTGAAATTCTTCGATTTGCTTGTTTTTTTCTTCAATTTCGCGCTTCAAGTCGGAAACCCGATCATCTTTTTCTTGAACTAATTCGTTGAACCAGGTTGAACGAATTTCGAACTCTCTGGTTGAACTTCCGTTGAAATGTGTTGAACCTTTTTCGAAGTAGGATTCGATACATAGGCGAATTAAGTCTGAGATTGATAACTTGAGTTCTGTTGCCTTCATTTCTAGCTTTTGGCGTAGTTCAGCTGTAACTTTTAACCCCAACCTTGAATTCTTCATTTTACTCCTCCAATAGTCGTGTTCGAAGGCATTCGAAATAATTCGAACCTGTTTTCGAACCTGTGATTACAGGGTTGAACTTTGTTCGACAGATTAAACGAGCTTTTAAAAAAAGAGTTTCGTACTTGACCTTTCAGGTGAGATAATATAAAATGGAGGAACAATAAAAAAAGCCCCTACCTGTTGAGGGCAGGGGCAGTAACAATTCAAGAGACCGTTTGGTCGCTACGATTGCCGGATGGATACCCGCAATTGTAGCCTATCAAACAGTCTCCTTTCAAGTAACCCTTTTCAGAGGAGATTTTATAATGGTATCTGCTATCGCCCAACATCTGGACC
>JASMLX010000265.1 GCA_030748495.1 Candidatus Poribacteria bacterium
GAATGTCTGTATTGAGTCTCAGTATCCCAACCAAGAACCAGCCACCTCTCTTAATCGATTGTGTAATCTTACCAACGTTCATTCTGCTAAATATACCAAGTTCTTATTTGATCACAATGTACCCGCTAAGAAGCTGTTTGGAAAAAAGAAAGGATTGAAATAGCGAAAAGTGTCATGTGGATACAAAGATTAGTGAGGTAGGTTCATGATGTTGTGCTACCTCTGATAAAAGCTCTGACCCACCTGCTGGATGTGCTCTTTGAGATCTGGAGAGAGGGTGGCATAAAGAGATAAATCTACCTTGTAAGGCAAAATTAGGTCGTCAATCTGGTTGCCGATTTCCAACATCAGATTATGTGTCAGATTCGATCCCCGAAAGGTCAGGTCTATGTCGGAACCTGGTCGAAAATCACCTTTGGCTCGAGAGCCATAGATAAGCACCTGGTCTATCTCTTTGTAAGATTCAAAGACCCGATGAAGTTGAGAGATGGTCTTTTCTGACAGTCCGTTCAATTCTACTCTTCCTTGTCCTTGAGAAAGGCCAACGTGTTCTGCAATTGAAGGAACCTGGAAAAATAGCTTTGGCGAATATTATCAACGATTTTCTGGGCGGTTTCCTGATTATAGGTATGGACGGTTAAATTGCGATCTTGCAACATCTGTATCCACCGTTCCCCTTCGGATATTAACCCTAGATTAAAAGCCTCTCGGAAAGTATTACGTGAGCCGTGGAGTTGGGTATTTCCTTGATACGGCATATAGTCTCTAAGCGTGTGCCAGCTTAACTCATAGGTATATTCAAAGGCTTTTATTAACCCCTGTTCTTCCAATTCATTCAACTGATCCTGCTGGAAAAATCGGCCCATTTGCCGTAAGGGCTTTCATATAGTTCTGAAAGCGCTGGTGCCAGCGTATATCCTTGGCTAACATCGCTATATAGAGTACATCTCAACTATCTACCCAAGGTTTCAGGTGTTATCAATTGCTATCGATCCATCTGCGGTACATCTGTCTATAGGCGGTTTCCAAGTTTTGGGTGAAGGTGACTGGATCACAGACAACTGAATTCAGAAACCGACCCCTCAGGTTACTATTGTAGTCAGATATTTGGTCATGATTCTTCGCTAACTCAACTGCGATTTTAATGTATTCGTCTTCATTTTGCCCAATTAACTCACCCAGCCCTGCATTGGTATTAATGCTAACGCCAACTCTGCTCAGGTGCAAATCTCCGGCTAGTGTCACCACCGGCACACCCATCCAAAGCGATTCGCAGGTGATCGTAGTACCGTTATAGGGAAAAGCGTCCAGCATCAGGTCGATCTGGTCATAGCTGCCCAGGTGGTCCGCATATGATGCCGCATGCCCTCGAAAAATAATTCGATCTGGATCAATTCCGTGGTCCGTAAATTGTTCCAAAATTTTTGATTGTATATCCGGAGCATCCAGATATTTCGTTTTCATCAAAAATTTTGTGTCGGGTGCTCGCTTCAGGATTTCAGACCAAACTCGTATCAACCGTGAGTGGATCTTAGGTAAACGGTGAAAACTGCCAAGGGTAACCTGCCCATTTTGAGCGTGAGCGTGTTGGCTGGTAGCCAGGTCTAGCATGAAGGGTTGGTAGCAGAGATAGCAGTTTGGCAACTCGATCAACTCTTCCGTGCAGACGTCTGGTTTAGCATAACTATCGATCAAACGATAGTCGATTTGTGCAATACCCGTCGTGGTTAAATAGCCTAGATAGGTCACTTGAATCGGTGCCGGTTTACCAACAAAAGCGGGCAAGCGGTTGTTTGAAGTATGTCCAGATAGATCAACTAATATGTCGATCTTATCTTTGGATATCTGCTCTATTAGAGCTTGGTCCGACATCTCTTTAACATTCCGCCAGTCAAAGGAGTATTCTTGCAACGAGCCTGTATAATCGTCAAAAACAGTACCGTTGTAATAAGAGAAGATTTCGAATTGGTCCGTATCGTGGTTCATGTATGGACCGATCATGAAGTAGGATACTGGATGGCGCCTGAAGTCCGGTGACACATAGCCGACTCGAATTTTCCCCCGGCTTCGTTGGGTAAATGGACCTGTGTGCATCACGACATGGGAGGCGTAAGTCTCGGCCCAATTTTCCAGATATTGAGGTAGTTGTCGATGTTTTTCCGGATGGCATGCCGCCGCATAGAGCAAAGCCTCATAGGCGTTTCTGTCGAGTTCCGGTAAGCTTTCAAAGATCTCAATGGATTCATCTACTAGACCCGATCGAGAGAGCAGCAACCCTTGATTGAATCGGGCCGGATAGTAGTTGGGATCAATTTCGGAGGCACGCTGGTAGTAGGTTTGGGCTTTTGTAAATTGGCCATTTAAAGAGTAGAGAAGGCCCAAATCGCTATAAAGAAATAGGGGGGCCTCTGGGCGAAGTTGGTCGGCCGCTTCCAAGGAGGCAATGGCCGGCCCCAGTTGTCCCAACTCTTTGAGGGCGATCCCTTTTACATGCCAAAGGTCAGGTGTTTCAGCATTAAACCGCAGGCCTTCATCCGCTGTCTCTAACGCTTGTTTGAACTGGTTGCTTTGCATCAAAAACCTGCATAGGGAAGCATAGGGCATCATGAATTGCGGATATTTCAAAATAGCCCGTTCCAACATGGCCACCCCTTTTTTAATTTTCGACTCCTGATCTTGCTTGTGTATCAGGCAAAAAAGGCCATAATCGTGTAAAAGATGTGGGTGGTCTGGGCAGGTCTGGTAAAGATCTTGAAAAATCTGTTCTGCAGTTTGCTGGTCCTGTCCAGATTGCAGGTGCTGAAAGGCCGCTTGTAACTGAGAGCGGATGACTTGATCCTGTTCGGCTGAAATGGCTGCCGGTTCTTCGGTCAACTCCAATAGCTGCCGATTCAAGTTGAAGTTACCTGGAAATGTAGCGATACCTTTTTGACAAACCTTTATAGCAGATTCCGGCTGTTCCAACTTTCGGCATAAGCGGACCAGGGCTGAGAAATTTTCCACACTCGGATCTTTCTCGAGTAACCGTTGAAAGATTGTCAGCGATTCCAGGTACTGAGCCCCGTCTTCAAATAGACGGGCTAAATTGAGCTCAGAGGTCTGGTCGTCAGGATTAATTTGGATGGCTTTTTGCAAGGTCTCGATGGCGGATGATTTATCCCCTCGACGAGCATGGATAACGGCAATCCCGTTATAGGCTATAGAGTAGTATGGGTTGAGGTCTACAGCCTGACGATAAGCCTGTAGCGCCTGATTGTCAGCCCCCTGTTTGGCATAAATATAGGCGACATCCAGCCAGACTTTCTCATTGCTGGAATTTAGCGCTAACGATTCATCCAGAAACTCCTGGGCCTTTAATAATTGGTTAAAGCGGATGCAATTAAGCCCTTTTAGATGAAACAGTTCGGGGAAACGATAGTCTTCCCTTAACAGGGCATCACAGAGTTCACTGGAACGCTGATAGTCCCCCTGCTCAAATAGGGACTGGGCTTGGGGAAAACGTGGGTCCAACGGCTTATTGGGTTGGGGTAGCAGTGCCGCGAAGTAGGCTAGCTAGCGGGAAATATTAATAGGGATATCAGGTGGCGGGATCTCAGTTGGCTGATCTGTAAACTCAATTGAGGCTTGCCAATAGTCGCGAACTTGGGTTACCGTTTTGACTATCTCTTGTAGTTCATCTGCTGATTTGCTGAGGTTGGCTTGTATTAAACCACGACGTAGAAAGTCGTAGAATTTAGAAAGT
>JASMLX010000266.1 GCA_030748495.1 Candidatus Poribacteria bacterium
CCTGTGCCATTGATACATTGCCTATGGTTTGTGACCATTTTGTTGTCAGCACTACAATGAAAGAAAACCAAATATGGCCAAGTTAAGAGTAGTGTATGATGTCCTGTACGATCTGCCTGAAGGGTTGGAAATCAACCAACTGATTATACAGGGTGATCCTGTTTAAGATCTATGGAAGGATATTCCAGTATTCTGAAGCAGCTGCGTTTGAGACTAATTCCCTGTAGTGGCGATAGAGCATGTTGGTGTCTCTGTGGCCAAGTTCATGGGCAGTCTTATTTGGGTTTTCGTAGTGAGCTAGGTGGTTGCTTGCGTATGTGTGCCTCATACCATCCTGTAACCAACAAAAACCACATGCTTTAATGATATGTTGGCGGTTCACCCTCAGGTTTATTGGGGGAAGGTCGCCCCCAAGCCGAAGCCAGCTAACCAAGTTGGGTTCGATGGAGACAAGCCGCCGCTTTCTGGTTTTAGCTTTTGCTGCCTTAATCTCGATGAAGTTATCTTGAACTGCAGACCAAGAGAGACGCTTGATCTCCTCTGGCCGCAATCCTGCAAAGAAGCCTAGAGCAAAGTAGGGAACCATCTTTGGGCAAATCAGCTGTGCAGCTTTGAAGATCTTTAAGACTTCTGTGTTCGTAAATATGGCAGGGGGTTTTTCGTCCTCGATGGGGATTCCCACTTCTTTTACTGGATTGTCGACACAGTAGCCCTCCCGTATTGCCCAGTTAAAGAAGGGACCAAGTTTGTTTAGAATCCCTTTAACGGTGGATTTGGAGTAGCCTGCATTACCAAACCATCGCTCAATGTCATGCACTGTTACCAACGATAATTGCTTAGACGAAACCTCTCGGTTCATGCGCCGAAGGATGTTCCTAATGAACTTTAAACTTGATGCTCTAAGACCCAGACTTTCCTTTCTTTTAAGGTAAATGGAGGCTGCCTCCTCTAGGCTGATTGCTGAATCTTGAGCCGCTTGCCGAGTCGTTGTGTGTTGCTCCCACATGCGGATCACTTGCAGTCTTTGTGTGGGGCGTAAAGCGCTCCAAAACCCTTCGGTAACGATGTCTGACTTTAGATCAGACTGTATTGCTTTTGCCTGCTCAAGTGTCTCGCAGAAGCGTCTTACTCTTTTGCTTTTCCCGTTTGGATCGGGAATCCTTACTTCAACCTTGTATCTGCTTTTGCCATGGTTTTTCGTCTTCTTAATCACCGCTGCCCTTTCGCTGCCCATATTTGGGCTTGGCGGCAGTCGATTTGACCTAGATTGCCGAAAGCATGGCAGATTGCAGCAAATGTCGTAAGTGCCTGATAACGTTGGTCAACGACCCTTGGAAAGGGTCGTCGGGTGAACCCTGGGGTTCACCAGAGCATCACCTTGCCAAGGTGACTGTCGTGAGTTCGAGTCTCATCACCCGCTCCATTTTCTCTTCTTTCCCTAAGCTTCCCACGTTTTTCAAAAAACCCGTGTTAAGGTTCTCCGGCTAATTTTCCGTCAATTTGGTTAGCGGATGGTTAGCGGATTTTGAAGCTACGCAAGGTCATCAATCACGGGAATCCACGCTGGAGAGCCTCGGTCTACATCGGAAGCAAGCGCACGCAGCGTTTCTTCAAAAGCAAGACGGATGCGCACACTTGGATGTCCAGCTTGATCAAGGATCCTTCAGAGCACTTCTGGAGAAGTTTAAGCACTGAGGAGCGGCGGTTAATCATGGTCAACTATCAAACTCCTGAGGCTGAGCCGTCTCTTAAACCTATGCAGATTCAGATTGCAGTTGATGCATATCTAGAAATCAAAAAGCGGCAGGAACTTAGGCCAAGGACATTAAAACAGATTCGGTCCATTCTCCTCCTTATGGCCAAGGCATTTAATCAGCGTCATTGTAATCAGATTAAGCCAAGTATGATTGAGGAATGGTTTTGTTTAAGGAAATGGAATCGAAATACCATTGATGGCGTGATTGCCAAGATTGGCCCTTTCTTCAATTGGTGCATAAGGGAATCGCTCTGCACCAAGAACCCATTGAAATCAATCATTCTACCTAAACGGGAAGAAACACCGGTATGTATCTTTACCTCAACCCAAGTCAGCGATTTGCTCAACTCAGCCCTGCAACAGGATCCCCAACTGATACCTTACTTCGCCCTGGGAATCTTTGCTGGTATTCGTCCTGATGAAATCATGCGACTCCAATGGCAGGATATTAGAGCAGATGGAATCTTCATTGAGGGCCATAATTCCAAAACACGTCAAAGAAGGCTGGTGAAGATTACTGAAAATTTAAGGGCTTGGTTAACTCTCGGAGGGGATCTGCCTCCCAAGAATAAAAGAAAGCGGCTAGAGGGCATTAGAAGGCTCGCAAAGGTCAACTGGGGGCAGGATATCATGAGGCATACCTTTGCGAGCTATCATCTCGCGCGATGGTGTTCTCCAGATCAGACAGCGCATGAGTTGGGTCATCGCGATACAACAATGCTCTACCGTCACTACCGTGAACTTGTAACTCAACTGGATGCTAGGAAGTTTTGGTCAATTAGACCAAAGGCCTAGCCAGATTTGGGGAAGGGGGACCCAGAAGTCGGGCTGTGGAAGGACTATAACCTGCTTTGAAAATATGACCTCAAAAAACGAGATAATTAACGACCCTCGCCAGCAAGCCGAGGACGTGGGGCTGGAGAAGCCGAGCGAGTCAGAGCCAAGTGTGCCGTGAGGTCAGTCGCCACCACCACAGCCGCCACAGCCACCACCACAGCTACCGCCGCCACCACCACAGCTACCGCCGCCACCACCACAGCTACCGCCGCCACTGCCTCCTCGCATCCGCTTGAACCGAAGCAAAATAATTGGAGATGTTAGTAAAATCATAAGTACAAACACCTGCCAATCCTTCCAAGCACTGTCAAAAGCAAATAAGCCACTAAGATCAGAAAATTGAAAATTTCCTTGAGACATCCCATAACAACCCAATGAAACGCCACTGCCGAATCACCGTCAAGCGGTCAGAAAAAGGGTCGATTTAACTGTCACCCCCGAACAACAACCCTGCGGTGTTCAAGTGGTGGAGTGGGTTGGTTTAGTTGCCAGCGGCTTTTTCAATTCATCGTGATGGATGGAAATTCCAGAAGAAGCTCAAATTCAAACGCCAGCGAAAAAAGTTGATTTCTGAGACACTTCGATAATTATTTCGTGTATGGACTTATCTAAACCTGATGGCGAGGGTGAAGTTACGATCACCAGTATAACAATTCGTGATAGCGAAACTACACTAAATTTTGAGGGGCCAATCGAAGGCTATGGAACTGTGTTTGTTACCCAAACCTGGAAGTCAATAGACAGCGAAAAAACCAGAGGTGTAATGGACGGTCAAGCTAGAGTGCTATTAAACGATGGTACGCTCCTTTACTCCCCTGTGGTTGGCACGTTTAGAAGGGAAGGCGGGATAGTAAAACTATTCTTCACAGATGCTGTCAGCAATGGCGATCAAAACTTCGTAGCTTGGGATATTGACATTTCATCGAAGAAAGCAAAAGTCAGATATTATTCCTTAAAGTGAAGTTTGCCCCTCGAGTTGACTCATTGTGACCACAGGGTAGCTGCCTGATTCATCTCACTACTTCCCTTCAGCTTTCAATTCTTCACCTGTCTTACCGCCGTGTTTGCGGAGGAGGTCGATGATTTCGTTAAACCAATTTCACTATTCCACCTACTTAACCCTG
>JASMLX010000267.1 GCA_030748495.1 Candidatus Poribacteria bacterium
ATAGATCCAATCGTAAACATTTGTTCAAGTTCAACCGTGATGTGTGGAACCGTGTAGACAGCATCGAACTGGAGGTTAATCAGATGATAGCTGATTCAGCCGATAATCTCTGGCTTGTCTTTAACCGCTATGACGAGAATTCTAAAACACTGAAGTCGTTTAACACTGCAACTGGAGATTGGACTACTCACCTGCCAGAACATACGACTTTATCCCTAATGAAAACATCAGACCAGCGAATATGGGCCGGAGGAAGAGATGGTCTATGGCGGTTCGACGGTACCGGTTGGAAACAACATTTGCTCGACCAAGAAATTCTCACTCTATTTGAAGCCAGTGATGGTCGCCTCTGGGTGGGAACCAATAACGGTCTTTGGCTATTTGACGGTCGAAATTGGAATCGGCAACCTCAGCTGGTGGGAATCAAAATTACCAAATTGGCCGAATCACCAGATAAATCCATTTGGGCCTTATCCGGGTATAGCCTGTGGCGTCTAAGCCTGACTGGTTGGTCTCACCCCAATCCCCTAAAAGGGAAAGAGGTCTACCACATTTCACCACCAAATGGGGTAAGTAACCCGGATCGTTGGTTCTCGCAAAGAACACCGATGATAGAAACTAAACAAGGCCATATCTGGGTTGGAACCCATAACAGCGGTGTCTGGCGATTTGATGGAACCCAGTGGTGGCAGCCAGGTGTACTGGCTGAGACCGGTTGTCACATTTTGCAACAGACTTCAGATCAAAAAATATTGGTGGGTACGTTGAAGCGTGGACTATGGGTTTATGATGGCACTAAATGGGCTCAGATAAAGGAACTGGAGAATGCCGAAATCTTATCCATACTGGTGGCTAAATTAGATGACGTCTGGGTTGGTACTTTTGAGCGAGGTTTGTGGCATTATGACGGAACATCATGGTTGCAACATGTTCAGCCCTCTTGGAATAAACCCGGAGACATTGCCATCTGCCACCTGTTGGAAACTATTGACGGCAAAATTATGGCCGGCACCTGGGGCGCTGGTTTGTGGATATATGATCAAACCGAGTGGAAGCGAGAGTCCGCTTTACCACAGCGTCGCAGCAGTATTATTGCGATGCTGTGGCACACAGAAGCCGGGGAAACCTGGGTGCACTACAGAGGCGGGCTAACGGCTACCGGACGGCCAGGTGTTTCTGTTGGGGGGTTGTATAAATTTGATGGTTTGACATGGCATGATATGGTTTCTGCTAAGGAACTTTACATGGAGAGTTGCCAGATGGTTGAATTTACCGGCGGAGGCACTTGGTTTAGCATGTCAGGAGTGTGGACTGGTATCATCAATTGGGGGTTATGGAAGTACGACCAAGATAAGTGGCAGGAACAAAAAATACTACAGGGAATAAAGGTCACTTCCCTATTAGAATCAAGTGATGGTAAGCTGTGGGTCGGAACACTAAAAGATGGTCTGTGGAGATACGATGGGCAGTATTGGCATTCGTTTACTACAATCGACGGTTTACCTAGTATGCGAATTTCGGAATTGATTCAAGGTCGAGATGGTTCCCTTTGGATCGGTACTGGGACCGGAATTTCTAGATATCAATTCAACAATGACCCGCCTACTATCCAAATTGAAACTGTTGATGGCGAGCCCGTGGAAAACTTCGATGGTCAGGATGATGATCGTCTTTACATCACTGGTAAGCCAAATGCTTTTGTGCATTGGCAGGCATTTGATAAAGAGACATCTGTTGGACGATTAACCTATCAGTATAGAATGAATCAAGGCGATTGGTCGCAACCTACCATGGCCATCTCTGTGACCACACCTCCTCAGGAAAGTGGCAAACACACTTTTACGGTCCGGGCCATTGACCGTGATGCCAATTTTAGTCAAACTGACTCAGTTACTTTCATTATTGACCTGGAGCGTCCCGAAGTGCAAATCATTCTGCCTAAAGACCAGACAATCGTTAGTGGTCGCCAAGGGGAAATCGATATTCGGGGTACTGTCACAGACAAGGACTTAGATCAGTTTCGAGTGGAGTTTTCCCCTTTGGCAAATTCGTCTCAGTTCCAATTAATTAGCAATGTGGAAAAAGCAGGAAAGTCCGGGGGGCGTGATCGCCTTCTGGGATTATGGCAAGCTCAAAAGTTACCTGAAACTCGATACTTGATCCACCTCTCAGCCCAGGATGAATTAGGTCACCAGAAGTCAGACCAGATTCAGGTTACCCTCGACAATACCTTACCCATTGCGCAGATCACTGCCCCCAAAGACCAGGAACGGGTTTTGAATCAATTTACTATTTCGGCTGTAGCCAGCGATCTGCATCTTAGTAGCTACCGTTTGGACTTTGCTCCTACTGATAATCCAGATTCCACTGCCTGGGAACAGATATTTGTCCAGGCTAATTTATATCAGCAGGGGAAGGATGAACAACTCAAGAAACCACAAGTGGCTGAGTTTGAAAAGGACTGGGGGGTGCCGATTAAAGAGGGCGTCATCTGGCTGCGAGTAACGGCGGCAGATATAGCCGGCAATAGCGCCAGCCAAATGATCCAGGTCGAGATCCCAACCGCGGTGCTAACTCGCCAGGGGGGCAGCGTCACACCAGAAGATCGACAGGCGGAACTTTATTTTCCACCCAACACCTTGTCTCAGGATGAGATTGTAACCATTAATGTTCTGACCTCAGTTGAGGTAGAACCACCGGTACGTCGTGTCGGCCAGATCTATGACTTTGCTCCAGCCACACTCAGGTTGAACGACATCAAGCCAGCCACTTTAACCCTCTCCTATGACCCATCACAACTATCATCCGGCAAGGAACCCGTAATCTTTCATCGCACTGATGGTGCCTGGAAAGCCGTCGGTGGTACAGCTACCCCGCAACAACAGACCATCTCGGCTGCGGTCCTGTTCTTGGGTCAGTACACCTTGGGCGAAATGGATAAGATTCAAGCGCTGGATTCGGCCAATCTGAAGCCAGATTCATTAACCTGCCAACCACGGGTTTTCTCGCCTAAAGGTAACGCTTTTAGCACCCATACCACCATTTCTTTCACCTTGGACCAGCCAGCCAATGTCACCATCAAGGTCTATAATGTGGCGGGTCAGCTGGTTGAATGGATGGCTCAGCAGCAGACATTCGGCCAGGGCAAACAGGCCGTTCGTTGGGATGGTCGAGACCATAATGGGCAGGTGGTACTGACGGGTTTGTATATTGTGACGGTCACTGTAGGTGGCCAAACCCAAACCAAAGTAGTCAATGTCTGGAACTAGTAGCATTGTGGTTGAAGCTCCTGCAGGATTGTATCCAGATTGTGCTCAAAACTGGTGGTAATAGCTGTCCTGTCGGCATCGAGCAGAGAAGATGCTATTTCTAACCTGGCCAAGAGAAATTGGGGGGGCTGATGGTTGACCTATCACCTAATGAAAAAATTGAAAATAGTTCGCGCGGGATCGGCTCGCTGGCAATTACCCAAGTCGAGCCCCTAATTACCCGTACGCCGATGTGCCGGTGGCCGGCCGATGAATTTATAGAGATGCCGCCGATCGGTTTTATGCATGACCGGGTGGGGATCGGGAGACGGCTCGATCACGCTAGTCCTGCCAGATTTAAACAGCATAGTCAAACGCTGCTGGTCAAGATCACTACCGATCAAGGCCTGATCGGTTGGGGAGAAGCACATGCGCCGGCGGCACCGACGGCTC
>JASMLX010000268.1 GCA_030748495.1 Candidatus Poribacteria bacterium
AACACGCCGGGGTAAATAAGGCTTCAACCCATCCCGATCAATCCAAACAGATTCCGAGGTTTCGGAAACACAAACTTAACGAGGCAATGTTCAATGAATCAGAATGATTTAACCGAAGCTGTAGACCAGTTGGCCGACATACGTTCGCAGATAAAAGCCCTTGAGAATCAAGAGGTTAAACTGCGTAAAACCTTGGTGGACTCGGGTGTTAGCACCATCCGGGGCCACTCTAATGTCGCTGTCGTCGAAAACTACTTGCACAATCTGATCAATTGGCAGAAAATAGCAAGAGACCTAAAGGCCAGCCAGCAGAAGATTGCTGGCAACACACGCAAGAGTATTAGATGGCGAGTTCGACTTCAACCGAGAGTCCTACAGTGAAGCGTAAGATTCCTTCGCTTGGGTTCAAGCCTAAATCCAAGAATCATAAACGCACGATATCGATCAGCCCAGAAATGGACCGTTCGGTTGCCCACTACATCCGGCAACTAAACTCTGTTGGTCTTGATATCAACTACAGTCAGTTTGTGCGATGGCTTTTGGAAAATGAGTTAGAGAATAAAATGCTCTATGATGCTGTTGGGTTCGATCTGCGACATAAGACTAATGAACACGGCGGTAAGGCGTCGTCAGGGTAGCCTCCACTACCCCCTTACATCATCCTCCTAGTGATTTGGCTCCCCCTCTCCGGGGGGGCCATTTTTTTTAAGCTACTTTCCTCACGTCCGGCAACGGCACTTCCTTCTTGGACACGATGTGTGTCCCCATCCTTTGGCAGACATATCCCGCCGCCAAATTTGCATAATCCAAACAATCTTCTATCTTCAATCCTTGAATCTTTCCAACAATCAAAGCCGCCATCGCTGTATCCCCGGCACCACATGGGTCCATGATCTCTTGGGCCACGGCACCTCGATGGACAGGTTTCTTTCGTTTCTGGGACCAGTAAGTCATCCCGTGAGAACCTTCGGTGATGACCATTTCTTTTATCTTATGCTTCGCCAGTAACTCCAACGGGTGAGAATTCTCCGACCTCAGTGTGGCCTCGTGGTATTCGTCTGCGTTGGGCATGATCAGATCGGCCCCCTGATACAAATCCCAGAAAGGACATTTGGGGTCCACTGCGATGGGCACCTTCTCCGCATTCGCTACCCGGATAATCTCGCCAGCTACGGATTGGAAATGCTTCCCGTAATCACTGAAGATCACCCACGATGCATCCCTGATGTATTCGCTGTAGTACCGGAGAACATCCTCAAGGTCTTCTGCCTTGCACGTTTCTTCATCATCGAGTCGCATCAGGTGGTGACTGCCACTGACATAGCGAGTCTTGACCGTGGTTTGGACCCGGATTTGTTGCAGATGAAAATGTGATAGTTGAGAATTCAACGTGTCAACCAAGTCTTTTCCCGCTTGATCCTGTCCCACAACAGAGATAAGACGGGTATCGATGCCCAGTGCGTGGGCATTTAGAGCGACATTACACGCTCCACCAGCTTGGTCTATCTGCCCAGTGACCCGCATGATGGGTACTGGGGCTTCGGGCGACAATCTAGGGCACAATCCGTACAAATACCTGTCTAAAATGGCATCCCCTATTACGAGAATTCTAGACATATGTTCCCCCCCTTATCTTATATTATACGCTTTTAGTGATTCTAAACGACATGGCCACTCTCTCTCAGGGAGTCCTCTACCCTCGACAGGCCCATCGAAAATAAATCATCCAGTTGCTGCCGTATCTTTAGAGACCACCTTTGGATGGTTCTTTCGTTTAAGTTGTACCTCCTACTCCACCACTCGCTTGAATGGAGAGGGCGACCTCTCGACCATCCCCACACGATATCCTGTACAAACCACCGATCTCGTCTTAAATCTCTACTGATCTTTTTAATTAGCAATTCAGATTGAGGGGTGCGACCCCCACTAAAATAGGCCAGCACGGCTGATCGTTCAGCTAAAGGACACGCATCATCCAGATTCTTCAGAATGAGGGCCGCTTCGGCCAGCTTCTCCCAAGCATCTAAAGTCGGCATCATATCCCTATATCCTGTCTTCCGGCCCATCAACCACACATTGGGACCGTCGATTATTGGGGTTTTAGTGCGCCTCAAGGCCCATCCGATGGCCTCATATCCTGATCTAAATCCTTCCTCCATCCTTCTAGTGCCCTCCCAAGCCATTCAATTGCAGAGCCATCTGTTATTTGTGTAGATGTGACTCTGATCACAACAATACCCATCAACGCCGCTTCATTATATTTCTCCGCATCTTTGGCAAATCCAACCCCGCTGGTATGTCTGGATTTTTTCATAAATGTTCCACCTTCGCACTCGCAAGCAACCCCAACTGGACGCCATATGTGTTGAGGTCGTGGCCAATACATATCAAATCGCCACTGTCTAACCGGGTGAAATCTCCACTCCAATTCGGGCATTGGTAAACCTTCTTTTATAATTTGAGCCAGTAATTTTTCTTCTAGTGCGCTCATAATTCAATAGCAAACTCCTCGCCAGTTAGATATCGATCTGGAACCTGTAACTGCTTATTCTTTCTCCCCTTGTCCGTCCAAACGCGAAACCTTCTGCAATCAACTTCGGAATCACGGCACCTATTATAATGGCGGCAACCATCGCAAGGCCAATTGTCCATCCCCGGAACCTTGAGGATCGCTTTCACTACAGCCTCTGTGGTGGACATTATTGGCGGCTCTTCTAACCTTTTTTTATCCGCTATAGCCCTCTTTTCTATAGTACATGGCTTGCAGTTAGGTCTATACCCGTCGTGATCCTTTCCAACCTTCTTTTGATACTTATAGTATTCATGGAAGGGTTTAGTTTCACCACAAGTTATGCAAGTTTTCATTCTTATTCCTCGTAACCTACCCTACCCGCACCTACCCTACAGGGTACAGGGGGTTCACCCTCAGAAAACACTTGTTTTATAGGGTCTACAGAGCCTATGACAGGGGGTTTCTCACCTTTTATTTTCATAAAAATCCCCGCCGATTAGGGCGGGGCATGGGCTACGGTGTGTTCCCTAATTTGGTGATCACAGGTTCCCCTATGTCACCGAATACTTCCTTTATGATCAGATAGGTTTCAGCTAGGTCGTGGTCTTTCATGTACCGCCACTTTGCCTCTTTTGTTTGAAAACCTAAAATCCTATCTCCTCTATCCTCTCTGGGTTTACTTTTAACATAACCCAGTAGGGCGTTTCTATGCTCCGACACTTGCACCCCACCTTGTCGTTCTCAGGTGTTCTCTACATCTATCGGACCATTCCAGCTTACTCTCGTCTGGCCCCCGTTCCAGACCCAACTTTATCAAGGTATCATAAAGTAACCGCAGGTGCTTACGGTCGAATCTCTTCACCCAATGCCACGAACAGTACTGATCATCCCCAACAATAATCTCGCCATCTTTGTCACACTTCACACAACTTCGAGCAGTCCTACCTGCTGGCCTCTCGTCCGGTAAGTGGGGAATCTCATCTTCCCAGTTGCCGCCATTCAACCATGTTGCTGGGTTAGGCAGAGACGGGAGCCAGATATCCTTCCGCCTTCTCTCTTCGGGATCGGGACACGAATCATAAACCCTCTTACGATATAAGAGTTGACCATCGAGCCCAGCTATCAATCGATTCTGGATGAAGTCTGTATAGTCGCCCTCATAAACTTTCAT
>JASMLX010000269.1 GCA_030748495.1 Candidatus Poribacteria bacterium
GTTTCAAATACTAACGCCAGCAGGTTTAGAGGTGCAGATCTTTGTGGATCCTAAAGATGCTAATAATGTGCCTGCGGAGTTGAAGGAAAAGATTAGGGAAGAGATGGAAGAAAAGGAGAATCTGCTGATAGCTGCCCATCAGGCAAAATCACTTGTATATCAACAAGTTAGCTGAAACGATACTCGAGTCGGCTATAATTCCCTATGGTATAGGCTAATTACCTTACCGATAATAATGACGGTCTCGTCGCCGCTCACGAAGATTGGTCGGTGTGCTGGATTGCCTGTCATCACCAGCGAAAAGGCTTCGACCGGCTGAAAACTGATGTGCAGGAATACAACCGAGCAGCAGTCTCGATTGCTGAGAACCTGGGCATTATCATCAACGACCTTTATCAAATCGTCATGGATGCCGGGCGTGACCAACCACCGGTACCAGATGGGGTCCACTTTAGCCCGCAGGGATCATCTTTACTGGGAAAGGCCGTGTCCAACGTCGTCTCTCCCTACCTGACATGAGAGGTTAACAAGGATCTAAGCGATCGGCTAATAAACGGCTTTAATGGCAGCCCAGTTGGTCGACAGCTTATCTCTAGGTTCTATGGATAATGCCGAGGCTAAGCCTTGTGTCATAATTAGTTGAATTTGCTTCACCGTTAGATCCACGCTAAAAATAGCCACCTCGTCAAATGAGCCGTGCATAAAGGCGTGGTGGGCTAAGAAATCCCCCATTGTCACCTCTTGTGCCTTATCGTCTGTATCCATTGGATTGGCTGCGCCAGCTTTCCCATTCAATTTACCATCAACGTATATGTTGTGGTCTTGAACATCTTTGGCCTTGTTTGGGAACACAACCGCATGGTGATGCCATTTGCCGTCACAGACGTCAACGTCTCCCCAGTTATTTCCCCCAGCATTTTCAACCCGTAGCCAGCATTTTGCCCCTGCTACATGAGCTCGCACGTAATACTTCTTGGTTGCAGTGTTTGGCCCCCACTTGACCCAAGAATGTTCACGTGCGCTTTCACTTTTAAACCAATACAGAACTGTTCGCGGATCCTTGCCTCCGATACCGTGGTAGCCTTTGACAATCAAATTGTCATCTTTGCCGTCGTAAACCAAGCCAGTACCAAACTTACCAGGACCATATTTGACCCCAGCTTCCAATGACCCATTTCTTTTGTTATTGGAAGCGTCTTTGGCAACTTTTCCTTTTCCCTCTTCGAACAGATATGCGATTTCTGCTTTCTCAATGTCAATGGGGGCGGTCAAACCAATTTGGCCAACCATCACTAGACCAAGGCCTAAAACCGCCAAACAAAAATATTTTCCCATCTCTATACTCCTTTGTAAATGGAATTGGGTGTATCCCAGACATGCAGATTAATAACTAATTTTGATCATAGCCCAATTGGTTGAAAGCTTGTCGCCTGCCTCGACGGCAGTTGATTTACCATTTAAGGCTGAAGCCAACCCTTGCGCCACAATCAGTTGAATCTGTTTAGCCGTTAGCTCTACATTAAAAATAGCAGCTTCATCAAAGGATCCATGCATGAATTCATGGTGAGCTAAAAAATCTCCCATCACAACTTCTTGTGTTTTGTTGTCAGTATCCATTGCATTGGCCTTGCCAAACTTCTTATTCAATTTGCCATCCACATAAATATTATGGTCTTGAACATCTTTAGCTCCGTTTGGAAATACCACCGCATGATGATGCCATTTACCATCACAGACATTGGCATCGCCCCAATTATTTCCCCCATTATTTTCAATTCGTAGATAGCATTTAGCACCATCTAAGTGGGCTCTAACATAGAACTTCTTGGTTGCCTCGTTAGGTCCCCATTTGACCCATGAGTGCTCTCGAGCACTAGCACTTTTAAACCAATACAGAACCGTTCTGGCCTGCTTACCACCAAGGCCCCGATAGCCTTTGACAATTAAATTATCATCTTTACCATCGTAAACTAATCCAGTACCAAATTTGCCGGGACCATATTTGACACCACCTTCCAAGGTGCCGTGCCTTTTATTGGAGGAGATGTCTTGGGCCGTTTGGCCCTTACCTTCTTCAAATAAATAGGCCACTTCTATCGTTTTGATATCTATTTTTGGGGATGTTATCCCACTTGGGGCAGCAGACGCTATCCATACCACCAACATATTGATTCCCAAAATTACAAAACAACTAAAAAACAATCGCATTATCCACCTCCAATTCATCTAATTGAAATCCAGCTCACAACCTAAAACACAGCTTCACAGGATTGCAAGGGACAATATTCCGGTAACTATGTCTATTTTCACAGTGAGGTTTACGTCAAAACACCGCAACACTACCACAGTCTGTTTTTTTTGTCAATAGTCTGGGACTGACCTTTTAACCAATTAAACTTTATCCATATCTCTAGACCGTATAGCTGAGATGCGCTGCGATTGCTGGGCAAATGCTTCTCTAACGCCCTGACTGGTGGCTTCAAATTGAACCACACGGTCAGGTGCAATAGATAATTCTTTGGCGGCTGCGAACGCATCCATATTGGCAGCTTGAAATTCAAAGGCCCAGTTATACTTCTCCGTTTGATGCTTGATCATCTCGGCCACTTTAGGTTTGGAATAGGTTTGGCTGGCGTTTTCATAACCGTCAGTCAGAATTGAGACGATCACCTGCGAGGGTCTTTCACTTTCTGGTGTGGCGGCCAATCTTTCCCCCACCGCATCAATAGTTTTGCCCACTGCATCCAGCAAAGCAGTCGAACCTCGAGGTACATAGGTGTCTTGATTCAACGGTTCCACTTGCTGAATATCAACCGCCTGGTGAACTACCTGATACTCGTGATCAAATAAAATCAAACTTAACTCTGCTTCACTTGGCTGGCGTTGCTGGGCGGCCAGAAAAATATTAAAGCCGCCAATGGCATCATCCAAGATGGATTGCATGGAACCGGAGCGATCGACAAGACTGATAATTTCGGTAAAACCTTCTTTCATGGCTAATTCCTTTTTTATTTTTCTGACCAGGCTAAGTGGTAGAGTTGGTCGGCCATGGTCTCCATCTGCGGTTTAAAAGCTAGTTGTTGTCTCCAATGGGCTGGAATCCCTGTTTCACCATAATATGCACCCGCTAATTGACCATATATTGCTCCGGTGGTATCGGCATCATCACCCAAATTAACTGCCATCAGAGTACCCTGTTCAAAAGAATCACTGTGCTCGAAAGACCAGAGAGCAGCTTCCAGGGATTCAACCACATAACCGGAGCCCACAATCTGAGGTGGTTGCTTAGTTTTGAAACTACCCAATCTAACTTGTTCTATCTCTGCAGATAATGATTCTGACCGCCAATAATCAGCCAGATAGATATCAGCAAGCAGGTCAGCTTTATTCTGACCGTCAATAGCACCGACAATCAATGAGGCGTAGTAGCGACAAGCATCAATGGCATTGGGAGCAGCGTGGGTGGTAATAGAGCTTTGAGCCGAGAAATAAATAGCATCTTCTATTTGGCGAGAGTAGAAGAGAGGAACAGGAGCAAGACGCATCAGGGAGCCATTACCAGCGGTATAAGGGTCAGTAGGTGCGTCCGGTTGGCCGGCTAGCTCAAAGGCGTGTAGAGCGGTGCGAGTGGTGTGACCAATGTCAAAGCAGTGGTCTTTACAACTAAAGTA
>JASMLX010000026.1 GCA_030748495.1 Candidatus Poribacteria bacterium
CAATCTCAGCCTGCACATGTTCGGCCGACAGATGCCCGACCATGGTGACTTTGAAGATCAGATCCCCCAGATAGTCGTTCCAAGAATAGGAACTACCGTCGTCGCTCTGATATCTTAACCTATCTAGTTCCAGCCCCAAATCGGCATACAATTGCTGGACTGATACCATTGAAGGTCGAGGCCATAATCGAATTAGTTGGCCCGATACCAGACCTCGCCGGTCAGGTAGTGGGTTGATTTCATAGCTGTAGGTCTCTCCATCAATGATGACAGTATCAGTTGCATCTTTCAAGACCGGAAAGACCTGGGCCAAGGGTTGTCCTTCCAGGTGATCTGACTGAACGTGGAAGAGTTGTTCGGCGGCCGGATTGAGAGCCAGGATCCGTTGTTGTTGATCCAAGACCAGTCCAGCGGCCGGCATCCGTTGAAAGACCGGACTACGGTAGTGGGGCATCAGGCCAGTGCCAAACAGCGTCCAGGCCATCAGCAACGGCATCGAGGCCAGCAACCAGGGCATGAGGTAGAGGGAAGCCGTTGATCGCAATTGAGCGGGTAAAAAGTAGAACCCCACTACTAGCAGCAAGGGGATGGATAGCGGCAATAACAGCCATTTGGCCTGTTGTCGCTGAGTGGGGGAGGAGGATCGAATCCAGTTTAGCAGTAGCCAGCTCAGACTGGCCAGTTGGATCAACCCCCAACAAAAGGTCCAACACCTCCCCAGGACGGTTAGTTGGAAGAGAAGCCGGTGGGAAACTGGATCGTAATCGATGAGTCCTACCAATAACTCCAGCCGAAACAGGCGTTGGTAAGTATGGGTTAGGAAAAGCAGCGCTAAACCAACAGCCAGTAGGCGTTGCCAGCCAGCAGTCCACGGTAGCGGCCTCCAGTTGAGCACCAGCCAGAGGGTAGAGCAAACAACAGCAGTTATGGCAATGATGAGCCAACTAGCCCAGAAGCGTATTTTGGTCAAAGCCAGAGTGGGATCTAATATTTCAGCAGCCAACAAAAAGTGTAAAAAAAGAGCATTAAAAGTGAGGGTTAGAGCTAAACACAGGCAGAGTACAGCCAGTGGCGGTGCCACGGCCAGGTGTCGTCGCCGCCAGCAGAAAAGGGCCAGAGCCAGCGTGGGCAGGGATAAAAAGGCTGATAGGTAAGCTGGTAGTGTCATAGATAAAGCATCTCTAGCCGGTTGAGGCTGACAGATTAGGGCTTAGGTCACCGAAAACCGCAAAAAGAATTTTACTGAATAGGCGAAACCATTTGATAATTAGACAGGAGTATCTGCTGACTATATCATATAACAATTAATATGGAATTGCAATGATTTTCGTGAACATTTAACATCTGGGCGGAAAGTAGGTGGAGGGATGAAGTGAGAATAGTGAGTTTTGCATCTACAATTCTAACCACATTTACCGATGATACGGATAATTTTAAAGATTCCAAAGGTCGTATCTGGCACGGCGGTCAACAAAAGGATAAAGCTTGGGGGGTTGGATTAAGAAAGAACCCAAAACTGCTGAAGTCAAAGCTCTGATCGACGCAGCTAAAGTTAAAGCGGATAAAGCCGGTTATGATCATGCCATCTTCCATCCCGTCAGTTGGGCTCAATTCCCCGACACTGTTAAAATGGCTCTTAAAACCGGAAACGGCGTCTTCGATGTCACCTAATCTGGTGGGCGAGAATTGGTCCCCAACAACCGTGGGTTTGACATCTTTATCGAAGGCAAAAATGTCCAGCCGTTGTACGTCACCTCGGGTGAAAGACGAGATCGACATCAAGATCTACAAGAATGTATCGGTAACAGATGCTGCCTTGGATTTCAATTTTGTCGGTAATAATTAAAGACAGGCAAAGGTGATCTCAACTCTATGTTCAGTGACATCGAAGTTATTCCGGTCGGGAAAGGAGCAGCGGTCAATCCTAAATCTAAACTAGCGACTGCTTGGAGTACTATCAAAGAGTAACAATAGACTGATTCTAACACTAAAGTCCTAGAAGCAGTCAAATTTCGGTGTGGTCGTTTTTTTATGCTGATGCTTTTAAGTAACAAATTGGTACCTTTTTGCCTGTTGAACAGACAAAGAGATCAGCGGAAATTTAAGACTGCATCTTGTTCCGGCTACGACGTAAAACAAGCTTGAGCTGACTTGTATGTTTCGCTAACATTATCGCCAGAGATCAGAGGCACTACCAGTACCTACACCAAAGTCATAGAAATAAATAGCAATACGTTCTATGATTACATACCTCTCGCCCTGAATCCACACCACAGCGAACAGGCATTTTGCCCGACAGTGGCGACTATAATGCCTGTTCGATCTGTTGTCTACCTGACGCCTTCCCACTAGAACCTTAGGTTTGCGGCCCTTCATGGGACTGGTTCGAGTGGCATGTAAGTTGCGCACTTGTTGGGCGCAGTTTCAAGGTGCAATTTGTAAGATATGGTGATATTAATTTCCAACACCGTCGAAACGATCCACAAGATTTTATATTGGTATAGAATGAGGAAAGCGAAAAATGAATAAAGGGTATTCTCAAGACGAAGGCGGCAAACAGCAGAAAATCCAATGGGTGAAATAAAAAAGAGCGTGTGGCGTGTCGGTTTCGGCCAACTAAGTTTGAAGTTGGAGTTTCATGATTCGAGGGTTACGAGCAACGCAGGCCTGCTGACCTAGCGGAGAAAATAGGCAGCAGACATTGACGGCTTGGCTACCTCAGTTTGCGTCCAGTCGCTGGGCTGGCGATGAAGATACGAACGAGGCCAAACGGCTATGTGGGGATTCCACTATGCGACAGGTTTTTGGTGGAAGAGCAAAGTGGCACCAAATAGATTATTAATATTTACACATTCACTTCGCTACGGAGGAACAAGCAATGAAAATTCACACGACCGGACGAGACTTTGAGATCACTGATGATATTCAAATTTACATTGAAAAGAGAGCTAGAAAATTAGAAAAGTTAGCAACTAGGCCCACCGACTTAAACGTGACGATTAAGCACGAAAAGAACCGTTATGCTGCAGCACTTAACTTCAGTACCCAAAAGAAGGATTTTTATGTTCATGTCACCGATTACCATCCTACTGAGGTCCTGAATCAAGCAATGGAAAAACTTGAAGCTCAACTCCGTCACCACAAAGGGCGGTCGCATAATCAGCGATCTCGGCAGCCGCAGTGGGAAGCTGGCGAGCAGTTAAATTAGTCAGATGATACTCCTGTCCAAGTAACCCACACATTTTTAGAACAACACGACGGGATCAGTTGCGGTAAAGGGGTTCATTTCTGAGGTTTCGTTGATCTACCCAGAATTTCCCTCATAGTACTATTGACTAAAGCCGAATGGGAATATGTAGCCAGAGGCGTGATGTTTGAGAGTATTGTACGGATTGGTACGGAGTCGATTATTATAGTGTTTCGTCGGCAAAGAACCCTACAGAGACTGGGCACCGGCACATACCGGACGTTGCGTGGTAGCGATGGCAGGATGCGGCTAATGATTTTTGTATGGCTAGCCGGCTCTGTAGCGACCCCGCATGTGCGGACGACTACTTTGGATCCGGTTGCATGTCAGAATTGGGTTAGTTATCCCTGAGCTATGCGGAGCGGATATTTTTGACTCGTCTTGGCCCCTCTTGTCAAGGAGCCCCCTTAGGTGAAAAGGAAAGTTGCTTCGAATTTGATCTATCGTGTGATACCGGTTAATCGGCACAGGTCGCCGATGCCAGCGATCTTAGGATTGATATTGATGGCTGTTTCTACCATCCGCCGTGCATCTTGGGGTAGGTTGTGGTCGAGGTAGTATTCGGCCAGCTTTTTGTAAATCCAGCCTAGATTTCGTTTAGAGAGTTTTAGCGTCTGAATCTTTTCTAAGTAGACGGGAATATCCTCTAGATTTTGCGGATTCATCAAGGCTTCAAAGTATATCTTAGACAATCGCTCATTGATCTCATCGATAAAGTGAAAGAAAAAGGGGTTTTTCTTTTCATCATCGATCAACTTTTGGTAAAGTTCGATCGCGTTAGCGTATAGGCCTTCAGCTTGGTAGGCTTCCGCTAGTAGAAATTCACAATCACGGCTATCGGCATATTCAAGGAATTTGTCAATTGAAAAATCACGGTCCTGAGATCGTAACTCCTCATAAATGCGGATTCCTTCGTTGATATTGTGATTCAGCAGTTCTTGGAACATCAGTTCGCACTTTTTCCGACGAACTGGGGTGTGACGTAAGCGCTCTAAGTACGGATTATGCTCCGCTTTCGGTTGCTCAAGCGTGAGGTCGTAGAGCATTCGCCGTTGCTCGTCGCTCAAAATCTGATAGGCTGTGGTAATCCGACGGAACATCTGTTCGGCAGCCTCTTCTTGCCCCGGGTTTTTATCTGGATGATAGCGCTTTGCTAGTGTACGAAATGCCTGTTTTACATCCTCAACACTTGCGCCTTGCTCGATTTTTAAGGTTTGATAGTGATCTGCGGCTTGCCCCATGGTCGATACTTTATATCTTCCCTTAACATTTAAATCCACTATAAATGTCACACAATTATTGGCTGTTTGTCAAGTCTGATTTTGACAAATTGACTTGGCTGATTCGATAATTTTCCGTCTCAGATTATTGGGGCGATTAATGCGGAGTTGCCAAGATAAAAATAACACCTATATTATAGAGTTCGATACCAGATATGTGGGATTGTTAGAAGAAGTTGAAAAATCACAACAGGTCTTTAATCTCCCATCCTTCAATTTTAACATTTCTCTCTTTTTGCAAGAGGCCTAATGTCTTCAAAACTTACGCAGTTGAGTGAAAAATCGGTTATAATTGCCCCGTTCATCCAACTCTGTTGCCTCCCTTAGGGAATCAACAGCACTAACTTGACAACTTTGTCCCAACCCACGAGAAAAAAGAGTGCTATGCGATATTCCGCCTTAACCTGCTGCTGTTTACTCCTACTGATAAAGTCTGCTATTGCAGAAGAGGTTGTTATCGTCACCTCATTTCCCAAGGATCTATTTGAAACCTACAAATCTGCTTTTGAATCCAACTACCCGGACACTGAACTGGTTTTTAGGTCTAAGAAAACGTCTGCAGCGGTTACCTACATTCGAGAAACAGCTAAGAGGCCTAACTCCGATATTTTTTGGGCCAGCGCAGTTGATGCCTTCGCTTTGCTAAAAAAAGAGAGGCTTTTAACGCCGTACACACTACCCACTCACTTAGCGGCTCAGATTCCGGACAAAGTCGGTGATTATCCTGTTCACGACCCGGATAGCTACTTTTCCGGTTGCGCACTGAGTGGCTACGGTATCATGTGGAACAAGGAATACTTAAAGGCTTATAAACTAGATCCACCCAAAGAGTGGAGCGATCTAACAAACTCGATTTATTACAGCCATCTGGCGATGAGTTCTCCATCCCGAAGTGGTACCACTCATTTAACCGTAGAGTCGATCTTGCAAGGATATGGTTGGAAAAAGGGCTGGGCATTATTGCTCCAAATGGCTGGAAACATGAGTGTGATAACCGAACGGAGTTTCGGTGTTCCACAGGGGATTGCTAGTGGTGAGTTTGGAATTGGTGTGGTAGTCGACTTTTTCGGCTTGTCCGCTGTTGCGAATGAACTACCAGTAGCGTTTGTCTATCCCTCTATTACCCCAATGGTGCCAGCCAATATCGCATTGATTAAAGGTGGACCAAATCTAGAAGGTGCAAAAAAGTTCATTAACTTCACGCTGAGCCCAGAGGGCCAAAAACTGCTTTTTTCCCCCCAAGTTAGTCGTTTGCCCGTTATACCCAATCTGTATGATCAAGCCCCGGAAGGGTTTCCTAACCCCTTTAAGATGACTTCGCCAATTCGGTTTGATGTCAATCTGTCTCAACAACGTTACGACGTGATTAACGCCTTGTTCGATTGGTTTGTCACCTTTCGACTCAAAGAGTTGAAGCAGGCCTGGAAAGAAATCTACAAGGCTGAAGTGCGTTTAGCGAAAAAGCGCAATCAAGGTCAAGAGATGAAACAACTGCAGCATCAACTTCTACAAGCAAAATCGCTAGTAACCCAATTACCGGCTGAGGAAATTCTGGTCAATAGCCTCGACTTTAATCAGAACTGGTCAGAGGTTTCCAGCCAATATGAACAGCAGTGGGACCAGCTAGCCAAAGCCAATTATAATCAGGCCAGAAAAATAGCCAGGTTGATCAAGTAACTCGTAATTATTCCGCTTAATTTGTATTTCCAGGCTAAGCGTCAGTTGCGGACGGCTTTAAGTCTCCATATCTTCACCAAATGCCATATCTTCACCAAATGAAAGTCGAGCTTTGATAAAAAAGACAAAGAAAACCCATAAATTTATTCGTGATGAGTTATCAGTAGATCGAGAGTGTTAAAGAAGCCTGTTAATAACCCTTCCTCTTGTCAATTTGGCTGACCATCGGTTTACCGGACAAAAAGCGTTCTAGGTTTTGGCAAAACAGGTCAACGGTTCGATCTTGACGGATAGGTGATCCTCCAGCCACATGTGGTGTAACAATGACATTCGGCATATCCCAGAGCGGGCTATCAGGAGGTAACGGTTCCTCTGGTGTGACGTCAAGTCCGGCCCCACCGATTAGCCCACCCTCTAACGCGCGGATGAGATCGGGGCCGTTGACAATACGACCGCGTGTCACATTGATCAGTAATGCATGAGACTTCATTTGTCGAAAAGCTGAAAGGTCAAACAGATCCTCTGTTTCTTTAGTCAGCGGTGCACAGATGGAAACAATATCAGATTCCGCCAGTAAATCGTAGAAGCCTTCCATTTTCCTAACAGATTTGACAAATGATGGGGGGGCCACAGTTTCAGGGTCAACGGCAATTACCTCCATCTCAAAGCCGCTGGCGCGTCTGGCAACTTCCAATCCAGTTCCGCCCATTCCAACGATGCCGAGGGTTCGACCACTCAATTCCCAGGTGGCATGGCGAATCGACATTCGGTTGTCCCAATTCCGTTCACGGACAGCGCGCCCGATTCCTCGTAACAATCCCAGAAGCAGTGCCCAAGTTTGGTCGGCTAAATGAGTGCCAACAAACCCTTTGGCACTGGTTAAGATAACCTGGCTTTCGACGAATTCAGGGAATAGAACACCATCCACGCCTGAACCTAGTACCTGTACCCATTTCAGTTTCGAGCAAGTGTCGAAAAGTGTTTTGTTAAAGCCACCAAAGATCACATCCGAGTCGGAGGCATCTAACAGTAATTCCGCTTGTCCTTGTGGTTGAGTGACGTGAATCTGATCTGATACTGACTCAATACGTTGGCGTTGATTCGGTGTCAGATCCGTATTTATCAAAATCTTCATCGCTTAACTCCGTTTCATTACGGTGAAATTTTGGTGATTATAGCAGGGAAGAGCGGATCTATCAATTTTTTGATTGGAAAAAGTATTGACTATGACCTTGAAGTCACGATACTCGGTTATTAAAAAAGGATTGTAATGAAACGAGACTTATTCGTCGGACAGATCCAAGATACAGTTAATTGAAACAGATCTTGAACAATTTTTTGGCAGATGGTATGCTGAAGGTCGTCGCCGATAGTTCATGGTTGTCCGGAGCCGATTTTCTTAGCTTAAATCGCCCAACACAACCGGGACATCGCAATCGGGGAGAGTAGGTGAGGATATGAAAATTGGTATTGTTGGCTTACCTTTTGTTGGGAAGACGACAATCTTTAATGCTCTGACAGGAGCAGAAGCCGAAACCGGCACTTATGCCGGGGGGCAAAAATCTAACATCAGTTCGGTTCAGGTTCCAGATCCACGCCTTGACGCACTGGCCGAGATTTTCCAGCCAGAGAGAGTAATGCCCACCGCTATCGACTATATCGATGTAGCCGGAGTCTCCAAAGGGGACTTGGAACGAGGCGGTTTTCAAGCCGGTTTTATCGCTGAATTACGGGAGGTTGATGCACTGGCGCACGTAGTGCGAGTGTTTGGAGACACGTCAGTGCCCCACATCGATGGGGCAGTCGATCCGGCTCGTGATATTGAAACCTTAGATCTGGAATTAGCTTTTGCCGATCTGCAGATTATCGAGAAACGATTAGAACGGCTAGAGCGAGATTTGCGGGTCAGTAAGGATGCCGATCTGGAATATCAGTTTGAAACGCTGAAACAGTGTGAACAGGCTTTACAAGAAGGAATCGCAATTCGAGAACTCGAGCTCTCCAAGGCCGCAGAGAGAGCAATCCGAGGGTATCAATTTCTAACCCGGAAACCGCTGTTGATTATCCTGAATGTGGGTGAGAATCAATCGGAGACGGTGACCGAGATAGAAAGCCAATTTGAGGCTTACACTCAAAAGGGAAATACCGATCTCTTTATCCTGTCGGCACAAATTGAGATGGAGATCGCACAACTCGACCCAGAGGAGGCCGAGATCTTCTTAACCGAGATGGGGTTGCCAGAATCAGCCCTCAACCGATTTATTCAAGCCTCTTACCACTTGTTGGGTCTGATCACTTTTCTAACGGTGGCAGGCTCCAACGAAGTTAGAGCCTGGACTGTTCAAAGTGGAACCACGGCAGTCGAAGCAGCCGGCACTGTCCACACAGATATGGCCCGTGGGTTTATCCGTGCGGAAACTATTTTTTGGCAGGAGTTGGTTGACTTAGGCGGGTTCACACAGGCCAAAGATGCAGGCCGTCTCCGCCTAGAGGGTAAAGACTATATAGTACAAGATGGTGATGTACTGACCATTCGGTTCAACGTCTAAAATTTAACATTCAAAATATATCTACAATTCTTAGAAAAAAATAGCGGATGCTAAAAACAGGTTTTGTTACAGATTCACGTTATCTGGATCACGATACGGGTCAAGGTCATCCCGAGCGAGCAGATCGACTGCGTGCGTGTCTGACTGCACTGGAACCGGCCGATTTGGAACTGATTCCGATTCGACCGCAACTAGCAACCACCGAACAGTTGTGCTATGCTCACACGACCGGGCATATTGACCGTGTTCGGCAACATTGTCAACAGCAAATCCCTTTGGAGTATGATACAACGGTTGTTCAGTCCTCTTATGAAGTTGCCCTTTTGGCAACAGGAGCCGTAATTGCCGTAGCAGAGGCGGTTATTAGCAGCCAAATCGACAATGGATTTGCTCTGGTTCGGCCACCGGGGCACCACGCTACTCCTGACCGTGCCATGGGGTTTTGCTTGTTCAACAACGTAGCAATTGCGGCCCGGCATCTACAGCGGGTACATGGACTAGAGCGTATTGCCATTATCGACTGGGACGTCCATCACGGCAATGGCACGCAAGATATTTTCTACGCCGACCCATCCGTATTATTCTTCTCGATCCACCAGTCACCGCTCTATCCGGGAACGGGGTTGGCCAAAGAGTCAGGCACCGGTGAGGGGGCGGGTACAACCTTGAACTGTCCAATGCCGCCCTATAGCGGTGTGGCCGATTACGTCCAGCGATTTCGAGAACAGCTACAACCGAGGGTGGTTGAGTTCAAGCCGGATTGTATCTTTATTTCGGCCGGTTTCGATGCTCACCAACGCGACCCACTATCGCAGATGAACATGACGTCAGCGGGGTTCGCCGACTTGACGGAGATCGTTCAGGAAATGGCAGATACGGTCTGCCAGGGGCGAATTGTTTCGCTCTTGGAAGGGGGTTATGATCTGGAGGGGCTTTCGACTTCAGTGCTTGCGCATCTTACCCGCTTGTCAGATTCGGACGACCAGATCTGAAACGCCCTGTTGGAACCAGTCTCTCAAGATCGTCTCTTCTCGGCAGACCCGTTTGGGAACTGAAGCCGTGGATCGACTGAGGTCAATCTCGGCTGAAACCAGTCGGGTCTCGAAGTATCCGGCCTCGTCGATCACGTTGCCGTCGGGAGCAACGATTTTTGAATTGCCGTGCGAGGAACCTGGATCGGCTAAATTCTGTGGGTTACCGGGGGTATTGGCCATCAGCAGATAGATGCCGTTTTCAGTAGCCCGAGAGATCGGCATAGCCCGATAAGCCGACAGTTTGTGTTCCGACAACAAGTTGGATTCGCAAGAGCAGAAAATGCAGATTTGGGCTCCCATCGCAGCCGGTAGTCTAACCAACTCCGGGTAGCGAACATCGTGGCAGATAATAAAACAACAGGCTGCACCTGCTAAATCGACAATCGGTAGTTTCTCTCGCGAGTGCTGGCACCACCTTTCACCTGCCAGGAAGGTCTTAGCATAACGATGCCGCAGACTACCGTCCTGGTCAAAAATTGCCAGGTCGTTGTACCAGGTTCCGTTTTCAAAACTGGCAGATCCAATTACAACGGCCATCCTGTGCCTCTGGCATAAGTTGCCGATCTCGGCCTCCACGGTCTCGAAAACTGAGGGTTGCATCTGCTCCCAATAGTCTTGACGGCAGCAATAACCAAAAAGGCATCCCTCCGGGAAAGCTAAGATCTGTACACCCTGTTGAGCCGCCGTCTCGATACCAGCAACGACCTGTTCCAAGTTTTGTTCCACCTGTTCACTCGTCAGCAATTGATAGGCCGCAATTTTCATTTTTCCCTCCGAATGTCAGTAGTCGACCTGCTCTCAATTAGAGTAACTCAACTAGAGTAAGTAGTCTGTAATTTGCTTAATCTGCTGGTCCCGACTGGCATCGATAGCACCAAAAACCATGGCTAAACTTTTCAAATTGTCTTGGCCGGAACTCTCCGGTATACGATTTTCTTCAATTGCGTCTAGAAACTCATGGAAGGCTACCAACTGTCCATCCTGTGGGCCGGTTACCTCCATCACCGGTTCTTGGGGAGCCTGACGATCGCTATGGTTGGCCCCTTTCCGTGCGATGTAGAGTTCAGGATAGATCATAGTCAAGGTACCGGTTTCACCCACGGCTCGGATTTCACCGTACCAATCGGTCATATCTCCGGAGGAGATCGCATCCGCGTGGTAGGTAACCGGCCATCCGTTAGCCATCACAAAATGGGCTAATCCGGTGATATCACCAGCGAAACTGCTATAAGGGGTATTCCAACTGGTGGACCAGACCTGTACCGGATCACAGCCTAGCAAAGCCCGCAGCAAATCGAAGTGGTGGATACTCATCTCGATGTAGAGCGGATCTTGCATCTGGTGCCGAAATTCTCCCCATGAGTAGTAGGGGGCTCGAAAATAGTGGGTTACGTGGCTGATCCGGCCCAGTTGCCCACTGTTCACGATTTGTCTAAACTGTCTGACCCAGGGGTGAAAACGCGCTTTTTGCGAGATCATAAAAATGCGGTCGGTCCGACTGACACTTTGCAAAATTCGATGAGCCGATTGCACCGTATCCGCAATTGGTTTCTCAGACAAAACGTGTAATCCAGCTGAAAGACCACTTTTGATCACCGACTCGTGGTGAGCTGGCGGAACGATGCAGAGCAAGGCATCTGCTTCGACAGTCATCAGTACCTGTTCTAGATCTGAAAAACAGGCTGATTGTGACAAACCTGTTACCTCTTGTGCCCGTTGCAGATGGTCAGGATTTAGATCCACCAGAGCGACGTGTTGTGCGCGTTGGCTGTCCATAACGGTGGGCAGCCAACTGCCACCGTATCCGCCAACACCGACTTGAATCACCCTTAACATTTGTTTTACCCCTAATCTTGAATCTTTTAACTTTGCGTCCGTTAGCTTTGAGTGACGTATCCGCTTGCCATCTCCCAGTTGTATATAGTCGCCGGGGTGGACTGAAGATGTTGCTCAATCAATCGTCGAGCGTTCACATCCTGTGCCAGAAAAACTAGAAACCCGCCACCACCAGCCCCCGCAATGCCCCAACCGAGGCAGAGGTGGCGAACAGAATCAATCAGTTGATCAATGGTCGCATTTGTAGTCCCATCGTTGAGGACCTTTTTGCCCTCAAAGTATTGTGTCAGCAGTTGACCGAACTGTGCCAGATCACCCGCTTCCAAGGCTTTAGACATGGTGTAAGCGTCCGATCTGAGATGGGTCAATGTCTGCACCAGATTCGACCGTCGAGACAGCCAATCTGCGACCACTAACTCAAGGATGTTCTTAGCGACTCGCTGCTCACCGGTGTAAGCCAGTACGAGTTGTTCGTGCAGGGATTTTTGGGATTGTGAATTTAGCTCAATCGGTTGAACCGAAAAGCGTTGCGGAATTCCAGCCGCGGTAGTCGTTAGCTTGATTCCTCCTACTACACCACCAACCTGATCTTGCCATCCGCCGCCAGAACCGAGGATCTGCTCGACATAAAGAACCTGATTAAATAGCTGTTCTTCTGTCCATTGCACGTCCAATAATTTCCAGGTAGCTATTACCAATCCCGCTGCCAGAATACTGCTGGTGCCGAGCCCAGATCCCATAGGAACATTGCAAGAGGTTATAATTTCGAGTCCCCCAGTCTCAGGTGATTGAAGATAATCCAAAATTTTTCCAGCCAGTAGGGTAGCATGGGGTAGGGCAATGGGATCTCCCAGTTGGGGCGGATGATAGAGTTGAGCGAAATCACCAATTTCGATCTGCTGTTGCTGGTCGATTGAGCGAAAGCGAATAACACGTTCTGATAACCACCTAGCTTGAACTTGAATTGGATAAGTGCCATTTAATAGGAGTCCCATGTTCACCACCGCTCCGCCCCGTTCCAAGCTGTAGGGTGGTGTATCGGTCCAACCTCCCGCCAGGTCGATCCGAACTGGCAATTGGATAGTAACCGACCGGTTAGTTGAATGGGTGTACCCGCTAGTTGCAGACTGGGTCACGATACTCTGTTCAACCGATTGACTGACTGCTTGAAAGGCTTGTTCCCATGATTGTGTTTGTATATCTCGATCTCCCATTTTTCCGGCTAAATCAGCGACCACTTTGTATAGTCTGGCGCGTTGTAGTGGACTCTCGATTCGTTCCAGTCCAGTGGTTAAGATCCGGGTGATGGTTTGGTAGCCTTCCGGTGTGAGGATTTGGTTGAGAAAGGGTCGGAAATCTCGATCTTGCTCTAATTCGATCTGTGTCAGGATTTCTTGAGCCAGTATTTTGGCTTGTGTCTGTTGATCTAAAAGAAAGGCTTTTTCCCGGTCACTCTCGGCTATCGCTTCTGCCATCGACATCCGTGGGGTAGCCTCCCAAGCTGAGTCGGGGTTGGTCAACCAATTGGGTGGTTCATCGTCCGCCGTCTGTGCGTCGCTTACCTCTGCCACACCGGTTAGCACTGGGAACAGTCGTGCCGTCCATAAAGACCGGTTCTGGCTGGAGAGGCTATTTCCAGCAGAATCTACCCAAATCAGGTCTGGTGACAACTGGTGTTTAGCTAACCACTGGCCGATTGGTTGACCGAAAATAGTGGCCTCGTCTCCAGCCAGTTTTGGGTTCTCACCGGTCGCATACTCGATTTTAACCCAGCTTGTCGGTTCGTTTTGAAGCGGAACTATGAACTCGACTTTGTTGGCCGAATTGCCGATTAGATCAAAGTATTGGCGAGTGGTGCCAGTATGAAAAAATTGCAGGTTTTCCGGCATCCAAACCCGAAAATCGATCTCCGGATCATCCGCCAGTAGCGGAAGCACCTGACCGTACAGGTCCAGATATTGATCATCAGTTGAGGCTTGGTTGATCCACTTTTGCCAGGCTTCAACCCCACGGTCTTGAAAGATGAGAATCCCGGTATCTACTGCCACCTGCCCTTGATGATTACTGATCTGCTGCAGCGTTTTCGGGTCGGATTTTTGCCAAACTCGCTCAACTGTTCCGCCCTCGAACTGGTAGACGCCGTGTTGTGTCCCCAGAGCTATAGATCCCCAATAACCAATTCCCAGAACATCGAAGGTTTGATTTGGCAACTGTGGTTCTGTCGGTTGACGTATGGGAGTGTCCCCACTTGCGATTACAATACCAGACTCCAGTTGTTGGCCAATTCCATTCAGAACTCGATAGATCGATTCAAAAACAGAGAAGTCTGGAGGTAAAAGGGGAGCGAAAAGTTTCCCCAATAGGCTCTGATGTGGTATACGCTGACAGTCTCCACCAGCGTGCAAGATCAGGGTTTTTTGAGTTGGGTCGATTCCATTGGGAAAGCATCCGGCTAAGGCGTTGATGGTTGCTCCGCCACTGCCGATACGCTTGCCTGCAGGGTCGGCCACGACCTGTGTGCGAGTTCCTAGACCAATAATCTCAGCACGACGCAACCGGTCGAGTTGTAGCTCGAAAACTTGAGCCTGTGCATCGTTAGTGGCCGTCAGAACTAAGTTCTGCCAAATCACTTCATATTCACCTTTTTGAGGTATTTATATAGGTCGCTTTCGGTGGTCAGAAATAATTTGCTGTTGTTACCGATTGTCACGCGGTAGGTCTCTAGCGTTTGTAAAAAGGCGTAGAACTCTGGATCACGATTGTGTGCATCGGCATAGATACGAACCGCTTCCGCATCGGCTTCCCCTTTGATCTGCTCAGCCTGTTTATAGGCATTCGATTGAATTCGCTCCAATTCTTTCTTCATCTGCCCTTTGATATCGGCGGCTTCCCCTGCTCCTTCAGATGTGTATCTAGCCGCAATCTGTTCGCGCTCGGAAATCATTCGCACAAAGACCTTCTGCTGAACTTCCTGAACATAGTTGACCCGTTTGATTTGAACATCGATCAACTCAATCCCAAAATCTTTGGACAATTTTTGGTTGGCTTTTTCCAAAACCATTTGGGTTACCTGTTCCCGTCCAACCTCAATTTCTTCGGTGGGCACAGACGCATTCCGGTCTTCCTCCATCAGTAATTCGGGATTAACACTCAAAATTCGGTTGGAGTTACGAATCACTTCAATCAGCAACTGAGCTGTAATCGAGTCGCGGGTAGCAGAGTCTATAATATCGTCCAATCGGGACTGAGCGTTGTCCTCGTTCCCTTGTGAGCGATAAAAAGCCAAAGCATCGGTAATTTTCCATCGTGCTGCGGTATCAACCCAGACAAAGCGTTTGTCTTTGGTGGTAATCTGGTTAGGTAAGCCGTTCCATTCCAGAATCCGCTTGCTGAAACGAAGAACTGTTTGAATGAATGGCTTCTTGATGTGAAGTCCAGCATCGGTAATCGGTTTCCCTACCGCTCGACCAAACTCGGTAATGACCACCTGCTCATCCTCGCGAACCGTATAAAATGTACTGGTCAAGGTCGGAATTACAACCACGAGAACAATCACCAAAGCGGTTAGTAGTTTCGTCATTCTATTTTCCTCCTCGACCTAGTTGTAGGATGGGGAGTGGGGTATTGGATTTACCATCGATAACATAGACCTCCTCCACGGCGGGCAAGACCTCGGCCATTGTCTCCAGGTACAGTCGCTGGCGGGTGACCTCTTTGGCGCTTTTATATGCGTTGAGGATAGAGATAAAACGATCGGCGTCACCTTGTGCTTGATTGACCCGTTTGAGAGCGTAACCTTCGGCTTCGGTAACCTTCTGTTTGGCCAGACCGATAGCTTCTGGAACCGTCGTATTTCTCTCTTCGCGGGCTTCGTTGATCAGTTTCTCTTTCTCTTGTTTGGCTTCATTGACCGAGTTGAAGGCTGGTTTCACCATTTCCGGCGGGTTGACATCCTGCAAGGTAACGCTCTCGACCCGCAGCCCGGTTTTGTAGAGATTAAGTAGATCTTGTAATTTTTGTTCTACTTCGCTTGTAATTTCGCTTCGTCCAACCGTTAGTACCTGGGTTGCAGTTTGATCACCGACCACCAATCGCATCACCGATTCGGATAGGTCTCGAAGTGCTTGTTGCGGATCCCGAATAGCAAACATATATTGTCGAGGATCGAAAATTTTGTATTGGACCACCCATTCAACGTCGGCGATATTCAGATCTCCCGTTAACATCAAAGATTCGCTGGGGTAGTCACGGCTATCATATTGAGTGGTAACAGAGGCTTTTAGGGTTCGGAACCCGAACTCCTCTTTGAAGATCCGCTTGACAGGAACCGGATAGTGTTTTTCAATACCGAAAGGTAACTTGAAATGAAGACCGGGCTCCTCCTGACGGGTATCTTTACCAAAACGTAACACAACCGCTTTGGAGTCTTCAGGTACAGTGTAGACCGATGTTGCCGAACCGTAAAGTATCAAGACAGCGATAATGACCCAGATGAGGTGCTTAACTGAAAACTGATTCAAATCTGGTTGGAGTGTATCCAAAATTTCGGTTGGGTTAAAATCCTTCATGATTCTATTTCACCTACCATAAGAGTATCAGCAGATAGATTACATTAGCAGGGAGGCAATGTCAAACCAGACATTAGGTACGAGCCTCATTTATTTCAAAGTACTGCTATAAAAGCGGGTGTTGCAAACTAAAGCTATATCGGGTATCCTTTGAAAGAAGTTGGCAAGAAATCAGATAATCCGGTTGATAGACATGAAAACGGTTCTAATTTTGCGTCATGCTAAGTCGAGTTGGAATGATCCACTATTGTCGGATCACGATCGCCCACTCAATAAACGAGGCAAGCGAGATGCTCCCTACATTGGTGAGTTCCTAAAACACCAGCAATTGGTGCCGGATCTAATTCTTAGCTCGACGGCCAAACGCGCCAGAAAAACGGCTCAGGCCGTAGCTAAAGCGAGTGGATACGACGGCGAGGTCGAGATGATAACCTCATTTTATCATGCCGAGCCGGAAACCTATATTTCGCGACTAGCAGATCTACCAGATACCTATCAGCGAGTCATGGTAGTTGGGCATAATCCAACATTGGAAATGCTGGTTACACAACTAACGAATTGCTTTGAAACTATGCCAACAGCTGCAGTGGCCTATGTTCAACTGCCGATAGAAAACTGGCGGAAACTTGCAGATTCGACAGCCGCAGGATCAATGCAAGGTCAACTACTTCAATTGTGGCGACCCAAAGAGTTAGTCTTAGATCAATCAACAAGCTTATGTTAACAGGCTGAGGAGGATTCGGAGCGTTGGCCTCATCTGCAAATGCAAATGTTTAGTTCAGGTCTCTAATCAAAAATTCTGTTCTAGTAGGAAACGGATTAACAAATGGTAGACACCAGCAGAGAAGAGCATCGGATGATGATTTTCTCTAATGATAGTGATTCAATCCAGTCGGACTTGATCCAAGGGGATGATTTGGCGAATGGAATGCGGTCAGGCAAGATACCAAATGGGATCCTGACGCAAAAGATCCACACCGAATCCTATACAGTGACCCTCTATGCGCTACTCAAAAACTACGGCTTAATCCCGGTTGTCCGGATCAAACCCAGAATTCGATTTCGTCGCTCCAACTACGACAACCTCTCATCTAGCGCACCTCTCTGTTATGGATCTGATGATATTGTCCAATTCGCGGAACTGAAACGAGGAGATGATACGGCTGAAGGTGCCGATTACAGTCAATTGGCGCAGTTTTTTGGAGATGCCCCGGCCATCGAGAACCTATCAGCAGATCCTGCGCTGCAACTGGTTTCACAACGAGATCTATTTCTTCGCCAGCCCCCCTTTAAGGTTAAAACCAAGGTCTTCGGCGCTGCTCCCGATCAGAGCGGAATTCCAATCGGCAGTTTTCTGGATGCGTTAAACGACCCAAAGCAGACGGAAGCTATCTTCAAGCAATTCCCAAGTGGTGACGAGTTCGCACTTGATCTATTAGAAGCACTCGAACCTTTTGGGACTGTTGAGTTTCAATTTGGTTTGTATTCCCGCTATGAGCGACTGGATTGTGTGCTGGCAGGGTCTGATTCAGGGGGATATCGTACTACCTTTGATCCCTTTACCGCCCTCGGTTACATTCAGTCCGAAGGACCGATGCAACAACTCCAGATTTTAGCACATGAGCGCGGAACTCGATGGGAACATAAGATCTTAATCGACCAACTCTCTCCATCGATGCTAAACTCAATTTCCAACCGGATTCGAATGCTCCGACGAAAATATCTGATTGGTCGGTTACTGTCTAAAAGTCAGACTGGATTAACCGCCTTAGCCGATTCGCGGGAATCCCGGCTGGGTTTGACTAAAGATCTACTGACCGGTTACCAATTAACAGTTGAAGTGTCAATGCCTAAGAACCGGATGTCTAATATCGAATCTCGCAAGAAACTGCGGGAGTGTTTTACCGGTAATAGCCAATATCAACTACATCCGTTTAATAAGGATATCACTGAGCGACATTTGAACGTGGCTAAAGGGGTCAAAAATGGTGTCGTCTATAGTTTGGACAATGCTTATCTAACACAAAGCATTGCACCTAGTCGAAATGAGGAGAATGGTGTAGTGGTCGTTAGAGACCCAATCGGTGAGCGAATGTTGATCAGATCAGCTCAGGAGTTACGAGAGCGGATACCAACGAACGGATTTGATGAGTGTTGGAATGAAATGTCGAGCCAGGCCGGGTACACCGTTGTTAATCAACAAACAGCCAGATGTTATGCTGTTAGCTACCAAACCCAGAAAAAAGGGGGAATTCTCGACGGTCAAGAGACTATTCAGAAATCCGAACATTTCCTCTCGGTACGGTATCTAGGTGTGAGCCGATTAGAAACGGCGTTGAGGCACGACAGGTCTGACCATAGATCCGGAAATGGACATTCTAGCCTACTAGAGATTGCCTCCCAAAAAGAAATTCAGGTCATCCAAGAGATGAAAAATCTAATCTCCTATCTCAAAACAAAGCACCTAATTTAATCAGACCTGATATGGTCAAATCCTATCGAGCTAAGAGCACTTGCGCTCATATTAATTGAAGACATGTAAGCCAGTTTCTCCCTTGACTTTCCTAAGTGGCTATTGTACTATTCCACCCGTAGTTTGCTGGCTGGCAAGGTGTTTTGGCTGACTATCGTCAGCACGGAACACCATACCAATGGTAGCACTGTGCTAAGATGGTTGACGGGTACTGAAGTGCGATTCCTAGAGTTGGCCTTATCTCCACGCATAACGACGACCACTACATGTCAGGCCGATTTACAGGTTAATGAATGCTTAGTGATGTCGAATTCTTGGCAATCGTTTCCCAGCGGATAGTCGCCTGCTCGAACACTACCCGACCAATGAAATTTAGGTCGAAAAAGAGTACGTGGTAGTAGGTTGTTTTAATCAAAAACCTCTTGTTACTCTGATTATTTAGTACGCCTACTGGTAGTGCGACGCAATGAAAGTACATGTCAATGGAGAACTCAAAGTATTCCCCGAGACCGGGGAGCCGTCCCGCCGCTTGAGTCTCTATCAGCTTTTGAAAGACCTGGGTTTAGATCCAGACCGGGCAGGTATTGCTGTGGCTGTGGATCAACAGGTAATCCGCCGCCAATTGTGGCTACAAACTGCGGTTCAATCCGGTTGCCAAATTGAAATCATTCAAGCAGTACAAGGAGGGTAAAAGGTGGATCAACTCCAACTTGGTGATCTACAAGTTCATTCGCGGTTATTGATTGGGTCTTCTGGGTATCCCAATTTCGACGTGATGCTCAAAGCCATTGAGGCTAGTGGAGCGGAAGTGGTGACAGTAGCAATTCGACGGGTTAAGTTCGTTGGAGAAAAGGGTGAAAATCTGTTTCATATCCTTCAGCAACGAAATCTCGCCATATTACCTAATACAGCAGGTTGTTTTACTGCTAAAGATGCGGTACTGACAGCGCAACTAGCGGCCGAAGCATTAGAAACAACATGGGTAAAACTAGAGGTTATTGGAGATGATCAGACCCTGTTCCCGGACGTAGAGCAACTTTTATCTGCGACTGCTACCTTGGTAAAAGACGGTTTCACAGTTTTGCCCTATTGTAACGACGATCCTATTACCTGCAAAAAATTAGAAGATCTGGGTTGCCCTGCGGTAATGCCACTTGGTGCACCAATTGGATCTGGGGCAGGTATCCGTAATCCGTATAATATCCAGATTATCCGCGACATGGTTTCTGTGCCTGTAATCGTCGACGCTGGCGTTGGTACCGCCTCAGACGCAGCGATTGCGATGGAACTAGGCTGCGATGGAATTCTACTCAATACCGCAGTGGCTAAAGCCCGTGATCCGATCCTGATGGCTTCGGCCATGCGGAAAGCCATTGAGGCAGGACGGGAAGCCTTCAACTCCGGTCGGATTCCTAAAAAGCTGTACGCCACGGCCTCTAGTCCGACTGACGGCTTAATCGACTTTTAAATAGTGGAATTATCCTGGTGAATCGAGTGATAAGAGAAGTAGATTTTATCCATAAAGCCAACGTCTTAATTGAGGCCCTACCATACATACGCCAATTCTCCGGGAAAACCGTCGTCATTAAATACGGTGGTGCCGCCATGACCGACGAATCGCTCAAACATTCGGTGATGAAAGATATTGTCTTGATGAAGTATATCGGCATTCAGCCAGTTGTAGTACACGGTGGTGGTCCAAAGATTAGCCAGGTGATGGAACAAATGGGCAAAAAATCCGCATTTGTGCAAGGCTTGAGGGTAACTGACATTGAGACGATTGAAATCGCTGAAATGGTATTGGCAGGATCGATCAACAAAGAGATCGTTCAACTAATAAACCAGCACGGTGGTAGAGCGGTTGGATTATGTGGAAAAGATGCAGGCTTGATTCAAGCCAAAAAGCACTATCCACAAGTTGAGGATGCAGACGGAAAAATCACTCATTTAGACATCGGTTATGTAGGTGAAATTGTTCGGGTTGATCCGGAACTGCTTAGGTCTTTGAAAGCCGCAGACTATATTCCGGTGATTGCACCCAACGGCGTCGGTGATGATGGTAACGCTTACAATATCAATGCGGACACCGTTGCTGGTGAAGTCGCCGTGGCCTTAGAAGCAGAAAAATTGATCTTATTAACCGATACTCGCGGGATTTTACTTGATCCGAGCGATGAAACAACATTGATCCCAACCCTCAATACCAATCAAATAGACAGCTATATTCAGGATGGTGTTATCGGTGCCGGGATGTTACCCAAAGTCGAAGCCTGTACGACAGCGCTGGCAGCAAGTGTCAGTAAAACCCATATTGTTGACGGACGATTGAAGCATGCGATGTTGCTTGAAATTTTCACTTCCCACGGCATCGGGACCGAAATTGTCAAGGCTTAGAGGAGTTGTTTTGTGCCCCTGTCTGACGAAGAAAAGGAACTGGTAAAACAGAAAATCAAGGATCGACGGCGGGAGTTGTGGGGGGCGAGTATGCCCGCTCCTCCGACCAATAGGATCGCCGACTCTGCGAAGTCGCCCAATGTAGCGGAATCAACGGCTTCAGCAAATCAAGTCCCCCCTCAAACAGATACAGCCCCCACCGCAACTGAACCGGAGTTGCAAGTAATCCAAAACAGCCAACCAATAACCGATGAAATCAAACAGGTTAACGGTGTGTTTGAGACCGGACAACCAACGTTAGTGACTTGGTGGAAGTATGCGATCGGTACCGTTGTCGCTATGGTAGGTCTAACAGGGTTAGGCGTTTTAATCGGTTATACGCTGGCAGGTGGTTAGTCAAACCGGACCACTAAGATTAGATCCAACGCGTCTACCTCGTGCCCGTTCCCCACTACTACCAAGACCGGAAACTCTGCTTGACTAGGCGTTCTCGACGGCGTATCCGTCGATGCCGACTTGTCATCTTGTTTTGCCCCTAAGTTGCGAGGCGGTTTCCACGTTAGTGTATTATCTTTGGTCTTGGCACCGACAGGTAGAAAAATATAAGAAAATTGAAGTGGCTCTTCGCCTTCGGCTTCAAAGATAAGTTTAGTCTCTTTATTGGGTGGAATTTCGTATTTAACCGGGGCATTCTTGTCTGTTTGTACAATGGGATCTTCATTAATTTTTATGATTCGTGGCGGCCGATTCTGTTGCCAGACGAAGAACTTGATTTCAGATATCTTCTCCTCTGCCTGAAGCTTAATGGTCTGTGTTCCGACCTGACCTGCGTTCGGCTTCCATTCTAAAACCTGATTTTGATAAACCGCACCTTCAGGATAACCACTGGTAATTCCTTCAAATTGGCACTCTACTTTTTCCCCCTCAAAATCTGGAAAGACATCTTTGACGACTAGCTGAACGGTTTGCCCAACCTCAACTAAATACGGCCGTTTCTGTAGAGGGGCAACTATTATGGTAGGGTCTGAAAATTTGGCCGAAGTTTGGAGGAAATCACGCTCAGTGGAATCAGATATTTCCAGTTCTGTTATTTCTGCTATTGTTGCCGGCTCATCAACTGTGGTAATTTCAGTTTCTGGTTTTACTTGTTGTATAACCGATTTTTCGGGTTGAGATTCTGGTTTAACCGGTGTTGATTGAACCGCTACGGTCGGCGGATTTGAGTGCGGCAGACCACCTAAATCGGTCTTGTCAGCAGCCTGGCCAATCATGGGTGAATTAGGACGCAGAGCATAGTTCATCTGTGCCACTGAGACAAACTGCGGGTCGAGACGTGTATCGGAGGCTGGTACTTTCAAGTTGACGTAGTGCTGTTTATTAGTCCAGAGGTTATTATAAGAGAATGCCGAACCCACCGCAATTGCTTTGGTCACTATTCCTGTGCTGTTGAAAGCAATGATATTGTTCTGGATGGTCAAGTTGTCGCTATTTTCTAAAAGTAGACCGATTTGTTGGGAAGCGATGGTACTATGATCTACCAAAACCTGTGACGAATGCCGGATAACAATGCCATTTTGCCGATTATCCGTCACAACATTTAGGAAAAGATCACCTGTTACCGCTTCCAACTTAACACCACTACCTAAATGATTTTGGACTGTATTTTGGTGAATTTTTACACTCTTGGCTAACTCTACATGAATACCGTTTAGTTTATTGTCCTGAATAGTATTGTGACGAATAGTGGCTGTTGATTTAGCGATGTCTTTCATAGGAACACCATCAGAAATGTAGATTCCGTTCCACTTGTTCTGGCTAATCTGATTTTTTGCGATGATCGTATTCCGGCACTTGGACAGTTTGAGGCCATGGTGCTCATTTTGTGTAATCGCACACCCCACAATATTGGCTGTGGAGTTGGCGATATTGATGCCAATTCGTCGATTTTTAACCACTCGACAGTTGCGGATCGTCACATTTGAATTGGCAGTGATATAAATCCCGGCATAAAATCCACCACTAACCACACAATTTTCCAGCAGAATATTGGAGCGAAAAAACCAGATGGCAGATCTTTGACCTTTGCCAGTGTACTTGATGGTCAAGCCCTGAATTGTACCCTGCTTAACGTCACTGGTTGAAACCACTAGTCTTTCTCGATCATATTCCAGGTGGGTAACGTCTGCCCCAGAACCGGAGAGCGTTAGGTTCTTCTTGAAAGAAACCGCTTCTTTGTACGTACCTGGCATGATTTTGATAGTATCGCCAGCATGTGCTACTTCAATAGCCTGTTGAATGGTGGGAACGTTAGCTTGATTGCTAGTAGTTGTAACTTTCCTCCCGGGGCTAACAATGATTGTTTTCGCCATGGCCAAACACGACCACGAAACTAGCACGAGTAAGAGAAAACTCGATCGGAGCCTAAAAAATCTATTAAGATAGAAATCACAAAATAGTTTTGACATTGTAACCTTTATGTGCTAAAGTCTATTTTGTTATTTAACGTTTGAAGGCTGGAGACAGTAACAGTGAGAAGTGCAACCGTTGAGAATAGTGCGACATCGTTCGCCTTAGCGACACATAACATGACTGTCCAACAATACCTTCGGATGGAAGACGAAGCTGAATACTTGGTCAAAGAGGCTTCGCAACCCGAAAATGCGGAAGGTGAAGAGACGGCCCAACGCCAGAAGACCACAGACCGGCGGAATCCCTCGCTGGTTTACGGCAACCGGCTCAACATCAGAGCTTAATTAACACCAACTCAGCCCCGACCTGCTATTTTGGCCCAATCACCAACGGTTGAGCCGTCTTGTTGCCTACACGATAACCCACTCAAAAGCCCACGTTAGCTTACAAAAGGCCCATATTGTTCACGGTTTGTCGTAGCACTTCAAGTGTGTCATCCGACATGGGGGCGAGCGGTAATCGCATCCGTCCATTCAATTTTCCCATCATCTGTAGTACGGTTTTAACTGGAATTGGACTCGTGTCAATAAACAGGTCTAGCGCCAATTGCATTGTTTGGTGATGGATCTGCTGGGCAGTTTGTAGATCTCCAGCTTTGAAGGTATTACACATATCAGCAACTTCCTTGGGCGCGACGTTAGCCAAAACCGAAATAACGCCTTTCCCACCCACAGCCATTATCGGCAATGTATTGACATCATCACCCGACAAGACGGTAAACTCGTCATCGCAGGCATTGACGGCTTCGCTGGCACGACTGAGTTGACCAGTAGCCTCCTTTAAGCCGATAATATTTTGGTGCGTCGCTAACTTAGCCAGGGTTGTGGTTTGTAGATCTGTTCCAGTTCGACCGGGTACATTGTAGACCACAACCGGAATATCGACCTGATCGGCAATGTGCATAAAATGGGCATACAAGCCGTTTTGTGTAGGTTTGTTGTAGTAAGGCGTAATCACCAATGCGCCGTCTGCTCCAACCGCTTTGGCGTGTTGGGTCAGGCGAAGTGCTTCTGCCGTTGAGTTTGATCCCGCTCCGGCGATTACTTGAACACGACCGTCTACGGTTTCGACTGTCAGTTCGACCACATGATCATGTTCATCATGGGTCAAGGTTGGGGATTCACCGGTTGTTCCACACGGAACAATACCGTGAGTGCCATTCTCAATCTGAAACTCGATCAGCTCTTTCAGTTTGTCATCATCTAGCGATCCGTCATCGTTGAACGGGGTTACGATTGCAACAAAAGATCCTTCAAACATCAAAATCTCCTTTGGTTTATGAGGAAACCTTTAATAATTCCAAGCCGAGGGTGTGAGTTGGCCTTGGCATACTAGTCGGGCATCCCCCTCTAAATGGACGTTCGTCACCTGTATCTCTTTTCCCATCTCGTCAGATAAGCATGAGTTAAAGAAATCAAAGTAGACGGTCAATACTGTCCCACTAGCCGTTGTAACGGCGACGGGTGGTGTCACCTTACCTAGCAAGGCCGCAATAATTGCTGCCGCTACAGAGCCAGTTCCGCAAGCTAGCGTTTCATCCTCGACTCCTCGCTCGTAGGTTCGGATCTCTATTTTTCGAGCCCCTTTAATTTGGATAAAATTAACATTTGTACCAGCAGGAGCAAAATTGTCGTGGTTTCGGATTTCTCGCCCCAAACCTATCAGATTAACTGCTTCTAGGTCTGAAACCAAACTGATAATATGCGGCACACCTGTGTTAGCGAAGCTCACCTCACAGACTTCGGCTGTTAGTCGAAGTGGAAAGCTAAGCCGCACCCGGGTTGGATCACTTAGTTTGACTTTGACTTGAGCCTCTGTAATTTCCGCTGAGTAAAGTCCAGCTTGGGTTTCAAAACGCATGTCTACCGGGGCGATCCCATTCAGATAGGCAAATTGCGCAATACAGCGGGCTCCATTGCCGCAGGTTTCGGCCTCACTACCATCGGCGTTGAAATAACGCATTTTAAAATCGGCTTTTGTAGACAGTTCAACGAGGAGCAACCCATCAGCACCTATAGATAGACGACGTTTGCAAACTTTTTCAGCTAATTTTACCGGCGATAACGGTAACAGATCTTGGCGATTGTCAATGATGACAAAATCATTACCGGCACCGCTGAGTTTCATAAAAGGAATCCGCATTTTATTACAACAGGATTGAGCGATAACGTGGGTTGGCTAAGATCTTCAAAGCATCAGGAAAAATGACTAAAATCAATTTTCTAATTATAAGTTTGGTGGAATCTACTGTCAAGAAAATGTTGGAATGGTCTAGCTTGAAGTTCACTTAACTGGCAACCCGGACAAGCTTGGATCGGTGTCACTGAAGTTTAATTAAATAGCGGATAGTTATACGTTGCTTGGCTAACACATCTCAATTCCCATTTTAAAAAGGGATCTGTCAGTGAGCCTCCAACCAATTGCTTCCGATACCAATTTCCACTTCAATCGGTACGGACATCGGCAGGGCTAATTGCATTTTTTCAAGGATCAGCGGAATTACGATTTCCTGTTCGTCTCGATGCAGATCGAACAGTAGCTCATCGTGAACCTGCAAGATCATCTGCGTTTGTAAATCGTGTTCTGCTAGAGCCTGATAGATACCGGACATAGCCAGTTTAATCAAATCTGCGGCTGATCCTTGAATTGGTGAATTTACCGCATTGCGTTCGGCACCGTTTCGCATCGTTGCATTTTGAGAATGGATGTCTGGTAAGTAGCGTCTCCGTCCCATCATTGTCTCAACGTAACCATGCTCGTGGGCAAAAGCAATTACTCGCTCAATATATAAAAGTACGCTTGGAAACTGCTTAAAGTACAGATCGATGATCCGGCTTGCTTCCCGCCGAGGAATACCCAATCGTTGCGACAAACCAAAAGGTGAAATGCCGTAGACAATTCCGTAGTTGACCATCTTGGCACGTCGCCGCATTTCATCGTCCACTTGATCATAGGGTACACCGAAGAGGCGAGTAGCCGTTTCAGAATGGATATCCGACCCATTTTTGAAAGCTGAAATCAAGGCTTTGTCCTGGCTTAGTTCGGCGATGACACGTAACTCAATTTGCGAATAATCAGCCGATAAGAGGCGAAAGTTATCGCTTTTGGGCACAAACGCCCGGCGGATTTCTTTTCCTCTTTCAGTACGAATCGGTATATTTTGTAGGTTTGGGCTGTGTGACTGCATGCGACCTGTTGCGGTTACCGCTTGGTCATAAGTGGTATGAACCCGTTGCGTCAGCTCGAAAATAGCGGCCGGCAGTTGATCGACGTAAGTAGTTTTCAGTTTTCGGCGGGTTCGAAAGTCGAGCATTCTCTGGGCAATATCGTGATTAACAGCCAACCGTTCTAGCACTTTGACATCGGTTTTATACTGGCCTGTTTTGGTTCGACTCGGGTTCTCTTCTAACTTTAGTTCATCGAACAAAATTTGTCCTAACTGCTTGGGGGAATCTAGATTGAAGCGTGTTCCAGCTAAGCTATAGATTTGCTTCTCCAGCCCAATAATCTCTTCTGATAATTCAATAGAGTAATCGGACAATGCATCTGCATCAACTGCAATACCTAGAAACTCCAGTGCTGCCAGCACTGGAATTAATGGACACTCAACCTGATAAAAAACCCGTTCCAGATCGTAGTCGAGTAGCAATTGGCTAAAAATAGATCGAAGTTGCCAAGTGATATCTGCATCTTCAATGGCATAGGCCATTAATTCATCTAAGGGCACTTCCCGCATACTGCGTTGAGCCTTTTTTTTATCACCGATTAGAGCCTGAATCGGAATCGTCGAGTACTTGAGATAGGTCTCGGCCAAGAAATCCATCCCGTGGCGAAGGTGAGGAGCAATCAATTGATGCGCGATCATAGTATCGAAGAACTCGCCTTTGACTTCGATACCGTGCCAGCGGAGAATAGTTAAGTCGTACTTCAGATTTTGCCCAACTTTCTCAATCTCTGGATTTTCAAACAGCAGCCGAAACTCAGCTAGCACTGATCTCGCCTGATCTGAATCCGTAGGAAACGGCACATAAAAGCCTGTTTGCGGCGCAAAAGAGAAGGCTAGGCCAACCAGCTCCGCCTGCTTTTTATCTAAACTGGTGGTTTCGCAGTCAAAACAGAAAGCGGATTGTTGGCTGAGCAATTGGATTAAATTCAACCTCTGTTCAGCTGTTTCCACCAGTTGATAATTGGTTTCAATATCGTCGATGGTTTGTAGAAACTCGGACTTGGATGCATCCTGTTGCTTGGCAAAGAGATCGCCAAAAACCCGTTTTCCCAACTGGCTAAACTCCAATTCAATGAAGATCTGCTTTAAGTTCTCCATATTTGGCGACTGACGACGCATATCTTCCAAATTGAAGTCGAGTGGAACATTCCGGTCAATGGTGGCTAGCTGTTTGGACAATAGCGCAATCTCGGCTTCGTTCTCCAAGTTCTCCCGCTGCTTCCCTTTTAGTTGATCTGTACTTTGTAACAGGTTTTCAACAGTATCAAACTGAGCTAACAGTTTCTGGGCTGTTTTTTCACCAATGCCGGTAACACCAGGAATATTATCGGATGTATCGCCCCAGAGACCAAGAATATCGATCACTTGATCTACTCGTTGCACATCCCACTTTTCTTGAATCTGGCTGATTCCCATGATTTCTTCGGTATCGTTTCGGGTTGAAAGTCGATAGAGATAGGTGTTATCGGTTACCAATTGTGCAAAATCTTTATCGGTAGTTACGATATAGGTTTCAAACCCTTCTCGATCGGCCCTTTTTGCGATGGTGCCGATCAGGTCATCAGCTTCAAAGCCGCTTAGTCGATAGGCCGGGATATTAAATGCATCGAGAATTCGATCTACATCAGGGATCGCGGTATCGAGTTCCTCCGGTGCCTTGTCACGCTGACCTTTATAGGCAGGAAAGATTTCATGCCGCTTAGTCGGCCCAGTAGTATCAAATACAACGGCGATATGGGTTGGATTCTCTTTTTCTAAGATTCTTATTAGTGTACTGGTAAAGCCATAGGGGATCGAAACATTCCTTCCTTTCGCCGTCACACGAGGATTCCGCGTGAAGGCAAAATGAGACCGAAAGATCAACACCATTCCGTCTAATAGAAACAGTTTTTTCAAGGCGTTGTCCATTTTTACCACCTTCTACAATATTTAAAGGCATTATAAAACAGATGTTCGATAACCGCAAGCTGAAAAAGTCAAACGCCAAAACACAAGAGGAAATCCCGTTTTTTATTCTGTTAAATTGGGCCTTGTCGAAAATAGCATTTTGTGGTATAATTTGGCCTAAGGAGAAAGTTGAATTGGCGTGGCTTTTCACCTCGCCATCGCCGTAGCCGGTTTGAATTTGTTGACTGTTTGACACGCACCTGGATTTATATCGGATTGACTTTCTGGGAGACTCCGACTAAGGGAGGATGACATGGAGCTTACGTTTGAAAAAGAGGATTTATCGAAAGCGATTCAGATCTTGCAAGGTGTTACCACCGGGAGAAATACGCTACCGATTTTATCCAATATTTTAATTCGAGCAGGTAATGGTCAGATCGAGGTTGCAGCCACAGACTTAGAGGTCGGCATCCGGCTGAAAGTGCTAGGGCAAATTCAGGAGGAGGGTGAGATTACCGTCTCAGCTCGCAAGATAGGCGAGATTGTACGCGAATTGCCAGACGAAGACATTCAGCTCTCCACTGTTGGTAATGACCGGGTACAAATTTTGTGTGGCACAGGTCAATATAAGATCATCGGCTTGCCAAGCGACGACTTTCCACCGATTCCGTCAGTGGATGGCAACTCGTTTACCATTGATGGCGAAGAACTGCGATCAATGATTCAAAAAACCGAGTTTGCCGCTTCCACGGATGAAACCCGCTACTATCTCAATGGGTTGTTTTTTAATTTGACACCAGATGCCACTCAGATCGTTGCGACTGACGGTCGTCGGCTATCAATTGCTACACACGACAGTTTGGAACCTAAACCCGATGAGCCAATAAGTGTAATTGTGCCGTTGAAGGCGGTGCGTGAAGTAGTTAAAACTTTTGCCGAATCGCCAGTCATTCAAATCTCTCTCAAAGAGAACCAGATCTTATTTGCCGATGATAATGCGACACTGGTTTCTCGTCTGGTCGACGGAGAATATCCCAAGTACGAGAAAATTATCCCCGACAACAACGACATTCAAGTCGTCGTCGAGCGAGAGAAATTGATTGGCCCTATCCGCCGTGTCTCCCTCTTAGCCAACCAGAATACCCACTCGGTTCGGCTAGATCTGGAAAACGATGAGATGCGGGTTTCGGCCAGAACCCCCGAATTAGGAGAAGGACAAGAGACGCTCGATATTGGCAGTGAAGAAGTCGAACTTGAAATTGCCTTTGATGCTCATTATCTCCGGGATGCTTTGTCTCATATTGACGCACACGAAGTGGTCATGGAGTTCAAGGACAGTTTGAGTGCAGCAATCATCAAACCGGTCGAAGATGGTTCTCATCTATGTTTGATTATGCCAATGCGGTTAGACACCTAAATCTGCCGACACTCAATAGTCTAAGCAGCCTTGATAGTACCAACGGTACAGGTTAGAAAATCCCTGATAGAGTTATCAAAGGGGTGAGGTACGGCAAGTTAGTCAAAACCTTTTGCTGACGGAGATTTCATGTGGTTAAACCACTTGACGCTTCGTAACTTTCGTAACTACACAGATCTAGAGATTTACTTTCCCGACGCTATCAACCTAATCGTCGGTAATAATGCACAAGGTAAAACCAACCTACTGGAAGCAATTTACTTTGTCAGTACGGCCAAGTCCCATCGGACTCATTCCAACCGAGAGTTAATCCACTACGATTCAGATTGGTTTTATCTCAAGGCTGGAATTGGTGCTTTGTCAGCGAACTTGTCGTTGGAAGACAAGGTGCAGTTCCCGGTTGCGAACTGGCAACAACAAGTTGTGCGCGAGTGCTTCCCTGTTGGGAATGAGTTAATTATTGAGGCTTCTCATGAAGTAGAGGGGCAAAAGCAGTTCCGGCTAAATGGGGATCTGTTGCCAAAGTTATCGGAGTGGGTCGGTCAGTTTCGGGTCGTTCTTTTTTCACCCGAGTCGCTAATTCTAGTAAAAGGGGCCCCTGGTGACCGACGTCGGTTTCTGGACCAGCTTATTTGCCAAATTAACCCCCTTTACCTCAGCCAGTTGCAACGTTACCAGTCGTCGCTGCGACAAAGAAACGAGCTGCTAAAGCAGATCCGCAATCACCGGCAGTCGGTAGACCTGCTAGAACCTTGGGATGAACTATTGGTCGAAGATGGTATTCTGATTACTAAGGTCAGAACTCAGATGCTGGATTTGTTGCATCAATCGGCCAAAAACCATCATGCACAATTGACACAGTCAACCGAAGTCTTGAACCTCCGCTATTGCCCTTCATTGCAGGAGGTTGAAACCACAGACAATTCAGAAAAGGAGGTTGCCGTCAATCACTTTCGACAGCGGTTACAAAAATCACGATCTACGGACCTGATCTACGGGAATACATCTGTTGGCCCGCATCGAGATGAATTTAAGCTATTTATTCAGGAGCCGGATAGTAACAGCATTCAGCGAGAAGTCAAACTCTATGGGTCGCAAGGGCAGCAACGAACCACCTCTCTGGCACTCAAATTAGGGGAGGTGGAGCTGATTCACTCCCAAACTGGAAATGTGCCCGTTGTATTGCTGGACGATGTGTTATCTGAGTTAGACGACATCCGTTCTCAACTTTTGTTTGCCTTGTTCCAAGACTTTGGGGCACAGCTTTTCATCACTGCTACGCGAGAAGAGGAGTGGGTTGCACATCTGCCGACCAACTTTAATCAACACTACCGCCTGATTACTATTGACAATGGACAAATCGTTGCTTAAAAAACAACTGGGGCAACCTGCGAATCAAACCTTAATTATCCATCAAGCTCTGCAAAAGGTGATCGATGAAAATGGGTACGGTCACAAACTAATGGAGCGACGTGTGCTGGCGACTTGGGGGCAAATTCAACAGATTGGTATGGCTACCAAAGCTGTTGCGTTCCAAAACGGCGTTTTGGAAATCCATGCGCAACATAGTGTTTGGCTGTCTGAACTTCATTATCAGCAACGCCATTTGATCCAATTGTTGAATCAAAAGTTAGGCCGTCGGCTTGTGACCGGCTTGAAAGTGAAAGTTAAGCCAAACATGCCCCCACCCTCAATTGGGGGAGTCAAAACCTCAAAGCAACCGATTATAGCTTCCAATATTAGCCCTATTGAAGACAATGCTGTATCAGTCGATCGATTTTCTCCGTTGACATTGGAGGAACCCGAATCAGCTTACGAAGAACGGACGTCGGTAGCACAGAATCCAGCACGGGAACAAGAGGCCGAAGCCGCAGTAGCGATTATCCAGGATCCGCAGTGTAGAGAAACGCTCAAGCAATTACTTTTATTAGGAAAAGATACACCCCCAACCCAAAATCCAATTGAGGGTAGGAGGAAGAAGATATGATGAGGCGTAACAGGTAGCGAACAAACTTAAAGTTGGATATATTTGCTACTCTGGCGAACTAATCGTACATTAGTCAAAAATATAACAATGCTTTTGGTATAGCAATCAACAATCGACAGTGAGCAATTGACCCTTGTTCATTGGTAAATGTAGGAGTTTTAGATGGCGGAATCAACAATAACAACGACCTCTCCGATAGCCGGGGAAGAGGTGAACTATACAGCGGATAGTATTCAAGTACTGGAAGGGTTGGAAGCAGTTCGCAAACGGCCCAGTATGTACATTGGAAGCACCGGGCCATCAGGACTCAACCACTTAATTACGGAGTTGGTCAATAATTCAATCGACGAGATTTCAGCCGGTTTCGGATCTGAGGTTGAAGTTACCCTCCACGCCGATGGTACTGCCAGTGTGAAGGACGATGGTCGTGGGATTCCGGTCGAAAAACACGAAAGTGGAAAATCGGCTCTGGAAGTGGTCATGACGGTCTTGCACGCTGGAGGTAAGTTCGACGGCCGGGATGATGTCGGTTACAAAACCGCTGGCGGTTTGCACGGGGTCGGTGCTTCTTGTGTCAACGCATTATCAGAATGGACGCGTGTCTACGTTCGTAGGGAAGGACAGATTTACCACCAGCAATACCAACGAGGCGTGCCAATTGCCGACGTTGAAGTTGTCGGGGAAACCGATCAAACAGGAACCACCACCACCTTTTTGCCCGATACTGAGATCTTTGAAATCGTTGAGTTTGGGCATGACTTTGTAGCTGAATGCTTGCGGGAACTGGCTTTTTTGAATAAGGGCGTTAAAATTATATTTCGTGATGAACGGATTCCAGACGGTGGTAAACCAATAGAATACATTTTTCAGTTTGAGGGCGGCATCGCTACTTTTGTCCAACATCGCAATCAAAGCAAAGAGGTACTTCATAAAGACCCGATCTATATCGAAAATGTCCAGAATGATGTAACAGTTGAAATTGCCATTCAGTACACTACTAGTTATACCGAGAGCCTTAGCTCGTACGCCAATAACATCCGAACTGCCGAAGGTGGGTTCCACGAGAGTGGATTCAAGAGTGCGATCACTCGAACTTTTAACAATTATGCCAAAGATAATGACCTGCTGAAGGGAGCTAAAGTTACCCTCTCTGGAAACGACATTCGCGAAGGTATCACGGCAGTGATTAGCGTAAAACTGCCAGATCCACAGTTTGAAGGACAAACCAAATCCAAACTAGGTAATACCTACGTGGAAGGAATCGTTCAAACCACGGTTAATGAACATTTGAAGGGGTATTTGGATGAGAATCCATCTATTGCCAAACAGCTTATACAAAAGAGTGTCCAAGCTGCTCAAGCTCGTGAAGCTGCTCGGCAAGCTCGCGAGGTAGTTCGGCGAAAAGGCGTTTTGGATGGCGCCTCTATGCCGGGAAAACTGGCCGACTGTCAAGAACGTGAAGCTGCTCTTTGTGAGATCTTCTTAGTTGAGGGCGACTCTGCTGGTGGAACAGCTAAGCAAGGACGAGACCGGCGAGTCCAGGCCATTCTGCCCTTAAAAGGAAAAGGGATTAATGTGGCTAAAGCTCGCATCGATAAGATCCTTAAAAATGAGCAGGTGATAGATATTATTACCGCCTTAGGAGCAGGTTTTGGAGACGAAGATTTCGATTTACAGAAATTGCGCTACGGCAAAGTCGTTATCATGGCTGATGCGGATGTAGATGGCGCCCATATCCGAACCCTCCTTTTGACCTTTTTCTTCCGCCAAATGCCGGAACTGATCTTAAACGGACACCTATACTTAGCCCAACCACCTCTATACCAAATTCGGCGAGGACGCAAAGCACAATATTTATATGATGATTCAGAGATGGACGACTTCCTTTTGAATGCTTCACTGGAAGCGGGCGAACTGATCAATATCAGGCGCGGTACCCCCTATACACCATCTCAATTTCGCGAGGTACTAGACTCAATCCGAAGAGTTGAGTTGGCACTAGCCGGTCTGACCCATAAGGGTATTGATACCGAACGAGTCTTTAACCAGCGCTTTGCCGGGGCAAAGAAAGTTCGTCTCATGCAAATTGAAACAAGAGAGGGGAATACCTATCATTTTGAGGATTTGATGCCATCTATGGAACAATTACAAGGTATAGAGAGCAAGTCACAGCTTGAGCTTGAGGAACTTACGGCCGCCCCCCAAGAGTTAGTTGTCCAGGATGCATCTAATCTTCCAGAACTTCTAGAGCTTGACAACCTGATTCAAAACCTAGCAAAGCTTGATATTCAAACCGGAGACTTCATACGGCGGCCGTCTCACCTCCGGTCGGGTAATGGGAATGGGAGCTATCGTCGTAACGGTACAAGGGAGGAGCAAGAACAGACAAGGACTTCTGAGAGCTACATCTTCTCCCTAAAAGAATCCTCGACTAAAAGTGGGCGCCCGCCCAATCAGACGACTAATGTTTGGGATATGCTGGAAGGCGTTATGGATATTGGTCGCCGTGGGATCTCGATTACCCGGTACAAGGGGCTAGCCGAGATGGATGCGGAGCAATTGAAAGAGACAACGATGGATATCGACAAACGAATTTTGCTACAAGTCAAGCTGGAAGATGGGATCGAAGCAGATCGGATTTTCTCCCTCCTGATGGGTGATGATGTTGGCCCTCGTCGTCAATTTATCGAACGATATGGTGCACAGGTCCAACTAGACTTATATGGTGCCTAAGCGAGGAGTATATTGGTGCAAATTGATCAACATCCCGACCAGAAAATAGTTACTCGATACGTCGAAGAAGAACTGAAAGAGTCGTATTTGACCTACGCTATGAGTGTCAATACGAATCGTGCCATTCCTGACGTACGTGACGGGCTGAAGCCCAGCACCCGACGGATCATCTTCGCCATGGGTGAGATGAACTTGACCAGCGACCGGCCTACCGATAAATGTGCCGCGGTGGTTGGTGAGGTAATGAAAAACTATCATCCACATGGTGACGGTCCAATTTATTCTACGCTAGTTGGCCTGGAACAGGATTTCGGTATGCGATATCCGTTGGTTTATGGGCAAGGGAACTTTGGGTCGATTGACGATGACCCCCCAGGCGCAATGCGATATACGGAGTGTCGGTTGGCCAAGATTGCCAATGAAATGCTGGTCGATATTAAAAAAGATACCGTCGACATGCAACCCAATTACAAGGAATCGACCGACGAACCTACGGTCTTACCAGCTAGATTACCCAATCTAATTCTAAATGGAACAACTGGAATAGGTGTGGGTTATCTGACCCGAATTCCACCACATAACCTAACCGAACTGGTAGACGCCTTAATATTGATGTTAGAAAACGAGGCCAACTCATCGGATCAGACCCAGCCTCCTCCTCAAACTCTGGTTGATGCCCTCGATGGCTCACAGAAGGTCAAGGATCAAGGAAGACCGGGCATGATTTCAACAGAAGATCTGCTTGAAATCATGCCCGGTCCCGATTTCCCCACCGGGGGAATTATTGTCGGTCGAAGTGGTATTCGGGACATGTATGATACGGGTCGAGGTTCAATTACCATTAGAGCCCGTGCTATTATCGAACGACTTAATAACGGGCGAGAGCAGATTGTTGTTACCGAAATTCCGTATCAGGTTAAGAAAAACCAATTGCTGAAGAAGATCTACGATGTAGTCACTAATAAAACCATTACCGGTATCTCGGATATTCGGGATGAATCGGATCAGGATATTCGGGTCGTCATCGAATTGAAGCGAGGTGAAGTAGCGCAGGTAATTCTGAACCAACTCTACAAGCACTCGCAGATGCAGACCAACTACACTGCTATTCTGCTTTGTTTGGTAGATGGTGTTCCCAAAGTCCTGACCTTGTACGAAATCCTCAACTATTATATTTTGCATCGTCGCGGGGTCATCCGTCGCCGGACACAATTTGATCTGGCTCGTAGCGAACGTCGTGCCCACATTTTGGAAGGATACAGGACCGGGCTAAACCATATTGAAGAGATAATTGAGATTATCCAATCGGCGGATTCTCCACAAACGGCTCGCGATCAGTTGGTAGTCGATTACTCACTATCCGAAATTCAGGCCAATGAGATCTTATCCATGACGCTGAGGCAGTTGACTGGCCTAGAACGACAGAAAATTAACGATGAATACGCTGACCTTCTCGAATTGATTGAAGAATTGTATGCCATTTTGGAGAATGAATTTTTGGTCACCGATATGGTTAAGAAAGATCTCCTAGAACTGAAAGCCACTTACGGCGATGAGCGGCGAACCGAGATTGCCGATGCCATCAGCGAGTTCCAAATAGAGGATCTAATTGCCGATGAGGAAATGGTGGTCTCTATTTCCCACACCGGTTACATTAAGCGGGTGCTAATCTCGGTTTACCGTCGCCAAAATCGTGGAGGCAAAGGCGTAATGGGCATGGGAACTAAAGATGGCGATTTCTTAGAACATATCTTTATTGCTTCCGCCCACCAGTATATTCTGTTTTTTACAGATCTCGGTAAGTGTTATTGGCTAAAAGTTTTTGAAGTGCCAGAAGGTAGTCGGACCGCTAGAGGTAGATCTATTGTCAATCTGCTGCGTTTAGAAAGCGATGAGCGAGTAACTGCTTTTCTCCCCATTCGAGAGTTCGATAGTGACCGTTGTATCTTTATGTCGACACAAAAAGGGACGATTAAGAAGTGCAATTTAAGCCTCTTTAGCAATCCCTATTCGGCCGGAATCATCGCTATCAAGCTAGATGAAGATGACCGCCTGATTGGTGCAACGCTAACCGATGGTAACCATGCAATTGTACTCGTCACTAAGAATGGGATATCGATTCGCTTCGACGAGAAAGAGGTTCGGGAGATGGGGCGGACCGCTCGTGGTGTGCGTGGAATTCGATTAGCTGACGATGACCAAGTGGTTGGCATGATAACTTCTACGCAGGCGTTGGAACCAACCCCTGAGCGAGGGACTAAAGTCGAAACCTTACTAGTAGTGGCTGAAAATGGCTATGGTAAACGGACATCACTGGAAGAATACCGGCAACAGTCGAGAGGTGGAAAGGGAGTCATTACCATCAAAACCACCCAACGCAATGGCAACGTTGTAGCCGTCAAAGCAGTCAAGGATGATGATGAACTGATTATTATTAGTTCCAATGGCATGATTACCCGAATGGGGGTTAAAGATATTCGTACCATCGGACGCAATACGCAGGGTGTTCGACTAATGTCTCTGGCGGAAGATGAAACTGTGGTTGATGTAGGAAAGATCATTTCTGATGATGGCAAGAATGATAAGGAGGAGTTAGCAGACGTTCAGGTGACCGAATGAGGTATGGCTCCCTCTCCCTAAGTTTACCCTCGCCTACCCCTTCAAAAATAGGAAGTAAGGAAGTGCGGAGAACAGCATTATCCCTTGTAGTGCTAATTTCATTCTTGTTTCTTGCTAGAGTCGGTTGGGCTTTGGAGCCGGAGGTTATTGTTACTAGACCTCTGCAACCCGAATATCAGCAGGCCCAACAAGATTTTCTGAAGCTAAGTTGGGCGACCTATCTGAGAACCAACCGCAAATTTCCTAAGTCTGGCAAACTTTACCAACAGGTGGCCGAATCCTATCCAGAATCGGCTTTTCTCCAAACACAGATTGCAACTGTCAGTTTAGCGATTCAGGACATTAAGGCTGCTGAGAAGGCGGCACGTCGTGCAATTGAACTAGGGAAACAGGACGAAAGCTCGGAAAATCCTGAGCCACACTTCCTGCTGGGGCAGATTTTACTCAAGCACAGGTCCAACATATCACAAAGCAAGACACCGGAGTGGCGTGAGGCAATAGCCGAGTTCCAAAAAGTGATAGAACTGGATCCGGACCATGTCAACGCTTACCGTTATATTGGCGAAATTGCACTCTTGAAACAGGAGCACGATCTAGCTGTTCAGGCTTTCAAGGCCTTGACCCGGATCATGCCTTATCAAACTACGTTCTATCTACGACTCGGGAAATCTTATCAAGAGACTGGACAAAATACCGAGGCAATTTCGGCTTTTGAAAGAGCGGTTAAAATAGATCCTCTCCTCTGGCAAGCGCACGAATCACTAGGTCAGCTATACATTGACCGCTACGATCAATTGGAAGACGCCGTCTATGAAGCGGTCGAACCAGACCCGGAAGCCATGAGCCAAGCCCAAGCCAGCATGCAAAGGGCGATAGAGGCCTACAGCAAAGTACGGGAATTGAAACAAAAACAGGCTAAACCAGAGCAGTTGGCCAAGTACGACTATGGGTTGCTGACTTTCCGATCTCGCCTAGGAAGTCTTTACCTGGCAGCGGATCAACCGGAGCAAGCTATCGAAACTTTGCTGGCGATTTTAGAGGTGGATTCTAGCCACAGCGATACCAATTATTTGTTAGGACTAGCCTATCAACAGACCGGAAAATATGATCAGTCAGAACACCACCTTCGGGCTGTAGTTAAAACAACTGAACGTCCAGCGGCATACAATGCACTCGGTTATCTTTTCGCTGAGCGAGATAAAAACTTAGATGAAGCCGTCGAATTGATTACATTTGCTCTTGAAAAAGATCCGGATAACGGGGCATACTTGGATAGCCTCGGTTGGATCTACTATAAACAGGGAAAAACCAAAAAAGCGATCAAACAACTTAAGAAAGCGATTTCCCTCGAACCGGATAGTTGGGAAATCCAAGACCACTTGGGGGATGCCTATTTGAAAGACGGGAATATCCCAAAGGCAATCTCTTCTTGGGAAAAAGCGGCAGATCTCGCTCCTAACAATAAGAGCATTCAAGAAAAATTACAGCGCTATACGAAGACAACTGATTAACAACCGATTAAGGGTTCTTCCGAAAGGCAAAATTGAATATGGAAAAGGTTTTAGGCCTGAAGTGTCGTGAATGCGGCGAACAGTATCCAAAGTCGCCGGTTCATGTCTGTGAGTTTTGTTTTGGCCCATTGGAGGTTGAATACAATTATGAGGAGATTGCAAAACGAATTTCTCGCCAGTCAATTGAGTCCGGTCCCTACAGCTTATGGCGATATGCGGATCTCCTCCCGGTTGACGGCGAACCGATTTGCGGTTTCCATTCTGGGTTTACGCCTCTGATTCAAGCGAAAAATCTAGGCAATGAACTCGGGGTCAAACAGATCTATATTAAAGACGATTCTGTCTGTCGACCGACACTCTCTTTCAAAGACAGAGTGGTGGCCGTAGCACTGAGCAAGGCCAAAGAGTTTGATTTCGATACAGTTTCTTGTGCTTCCACCGGCAACTTAGCCAACGCAGTAGCCGCTCAGGCCGTAACGGCCAACCTGAACTGTTTTATCTTTATCCCATCCGATTTGGAACTGGGCAAGGTGGTTGGGTCGCAGATCTATAATCCGACCGTAGTCGGAATTCATGGGGCTTACGACGATGTTAATCGTCTCTGTAGTGAAATCGCTGATGTCTACCCGTGGGCTTTTGCTAATATCAATATCCGTCCCTTCTACGCTGAAGGTTCTAAGACACTCTGTTACGAAGTATTGGAACAACTCGGTTGGCGATCCCCCGACCACTTCATTGCCCCGGCTGCTGGTGGTTCGCTAATTACCAAAATTGGCAAATCCATTAAAGAGTTTCAAGATCTCGGTTTGATTGAAAAGTCACCGACCCAAATACATGTGGCTCAAGCCGAAGGGTGCGGACCAATTGTTAATGCTCTCAAAGAAGGAAGTGACTTTATCAAGCCGGTTCGACCCGATACAATCGCTAAATCGCTAGCGATTGGAAATCCTGCCGATGGCATCTACGCGGTGGAAACGGTCAATAAATCTGGGGGTTGTGGTGAACACGCGACTGACGCTGAGATCGTCGAAGCGATGAAATTATTGGCAGCGACAGAGGGTATTTTCACTGAAACGGCAGGTGGTACCACACTCGCTGTTACACAAAAACTGATCCAAAGCGGTAGGATCAGCACCGATGAAAGCATCGTCGTCGCTATCACCGGTAATGGTCTCAAGACTGTTGAAGCCTTGGACGATGAAGTTTCTCCTCCTCACTTAATTCAGCCACAACTCAGCACTTTTAAAGAATTGATGACGACACTCTAAATTCCTCTTAAATCGAGTAACAACTGTCGAGCGAAATCCCATTCCCGCCTCAGTTATACCTTTGCCAGTAAAATGCTAAGATGGAAGTTCTTCAGGGTACAATCGAACGTATCGTTTTTGAGAATCCTGAAAACGGTTATGTTATTGCTCGCCTCGACTCGAGATCTTCCCCTGGAGAATTGATTACCATCGTCGGCAACCTGGCTTCGATTAATCCTGGGGAAAGCGTAGCCTTAAAAGGATTGTGGATCAATAATCCCAAGTATGGTCGACAATTCAAAATCGAACAATGCGAGACTGTCTTACCCTCCACCATCGTAGGTCTTCGTAAATATCTGGGTTCAGGTTTAATCAAGGGGATTGGTCCCGTGATGGCCAGACGAATTGTCAGTAAATTTGGTGCGGACACGCTGGACGTGATTGAACGCCAACCAGAAAAGCTGAGCCGGGTTGAAGGCATCGGACAAAAACGAATCGGCATTATCACGGAGGCTTGGGAAGCGCAACGCGAAATCAAAAACGTCATGCTCTTTCTACAATCCCACAATGTAAGTACCACTCACGCCACGAAGATCTACAAAACCTACCAATCCCAAGCTATCCCTATTGTCAAAGAGAATCCCTATCGCTTGGCCGATGACATTTACGGTATTGGCTTCAAAACGGCTGATACTATTGCCCAAAAACTGGGAATTGAGCCTGAATCACCGAATCGGGTTAAGGCGGGTCTGAAGTACGTTTTGAGCCACAAAGCTGACGAAGGCCACGTCTTTCAGTTTCGGCCGGAGCTAATAGCGGCTTGTCAGGAGATGCTTGATTTGTCGGAAGCTGCCATCTCAGACGGGATCTCAGCTTTAGTGACTGCCGAAGATGTAGTGTCAGAAATAGTTGAAGAGCAAGAGGCCATCTACCTAGTCCCTTTTTATTATGCAGAAATCGGTGTGGTCAACAGCGTCGGAAAACTGTTGCAGCAACCACGGACAGACTTAAGTCAATCTGCATTCGATCAAACGGTCAACCAAATCGAACGAACACTCGCCATCCACTTAGCGTCGGGTCAACGACAAGCGATCCAAACTGCGCTTCGCTCACAGGTGATGATACTGACAGGTGGCCCCGGTACTGGTAAGACGACAACGACACTGGGGATGATTCGATTATTGGAGCAATTGGGGTACCAAATTGTACTAGCAGCTCCAACCGGTCGGGCTGCCAAGCGGCTGAGTGAAACCACCCAGCGTGAAGCAAAAACCATTCACCGACTACTTGAATTTTCACCACAAGAGAACGGCTTTCAACGAAATCGGGAAAATCCACTTGTCGCCGATGTAGTAATCGTAGATGAGGTGTCGATGGTCGATCTGGTGTTGATGAACAATCTGTTAAAAGCCGTTCCACCAACGGCCAAATTGATCCTGATTGGTGATGTGGATCAACTCCCATCAGTCGGAGCGGGCAATGTATTGAAGGGTATGATTGCGTCCGGAGTCGTAGATCTGGTTCGTTTGACAGAAGTATTTCGGCAAGCGCAGGCAAGTATGATTATTACCAATGCGCACCAGATTAACCAAGGTAAGGTGCCAATCTTAAAAGGGGAGTCAAGTCGTGATTTCTTCTTTATAGAAGAGCCAGATGTCGAGCAGGTTGCGCAGCAAATCTGCCAACTAGTTCATACTCGACTGCCCAAGCACTACGGTTTCGACCCAATTAACGATATTCAGGTATTATGCCCCATGCGTCGAGGAGATGCTGGTTCTGAGAGCCTGAACGAACTGTTGCAGGATCGACTCAATCCTAACCCGTCGGATGTGGTACGTGGAGGGCGAAACTTTCGAGTTGGTGACAAGGTCATGCAGATCCGCAACAACTACGACTACGATGTGTTTAACGGAGACATTGGGCAGGTAACCGACATCGACCAAGTCGAAAAGACCCTTCAGATTCGATTCCCAGAAAAAGTTGTTGATTACGACATGGCCGATTTGAACGAACTAGTCCTGGCCTACGCAACAACGGTACACAAATCTCAAGGTAGTGAGTATCCAGCAGTGGTCTTGCCATTGGTAACTCAACACTACATGATGCTACAGCGCAACTTACTCTACACAGCAATTACGCGGGCCAAAAAACTGGTTGTCCTTATCGGCGCTAAACAAGCTCTTCAACTCTGCATTCGCAATAACAAGGTAATGCACCGTAATACACACCTGACAACTCGATTGCAGGACCGGGTTATCGGAGATCCAGCCATTACCCAATCCCACAACGCATCTGCTAACCCTTCTCTGGCTAGCCTCTGAGGCTTAAGGAACGATCTTTAACAGCCTTTAGATTTGCGAGATTCTCTGTTCCCACTCATCACAGGTTTGGTGAGTCAGCCGAACAGAAGCTCCAATATAGCGAGTCGAATCCTGTAAAGTGTGACGCTGGCTTTCGGTCAGTTGATTCAGGAACGGACGCAGATCTCCATCTTCCCATAGCAGATCGGTCAAAGTTTTCCCCTGTTCATGCACTTGTGCTACCAACTTGCGGGTGTGATCGTAAGCATCGGGGAATCCGTAATAGGCCAGCAACAGGTAGACCGGTTCAGCGATGGTATTACCAGCACTTAATTGCAGGTTCTTCCGCATCTGATCAGCTTTGACGTCCAGCTCTTCCAGCGCACGGGTCAACCGGTAAACCGAATAATCGAAGGCGGTGAATAGCTCCGTCAAGAACCGGCTAGAGGCTGAGTTGGTTAGATCACGCTGATGCTCTAAGATACTATCCATAAATACCGTCTGCATTCGTGGAATAAAAGCTTTCCATAAACTCTTGACATTTTCAAAGGTTTCGGGATTGACCTTATGAGGCATGGTAGAAGAACCAACCAGTCTGGGGTCGTACTTGCGACCGACCTCGGCGATCTCAGTACGATATAGATGCCGCATGTCGTCAGCAAAATTAGCCAGAATCGTATAGGCCGAAGAGATTGCATAGGCCAGATCACTGATAAACTCCGGTTCAACACATTGGGTTGATGTATGTGTATCTGATGGTTTTAGTCCCAATAGTTGGAGTAGATCCATTTCTAGCTGTTCCGGTCGATCGAAGACCATAGCCAAGCCATTGAAGGCGCCAACCGCCCCGGAGAATTGACCGCGCAGATTTTGAGTGGTTTCAGCGATCAGTTGAATTCGATTGCCAAGACGGCTGATGTAGAGGGCAATAGCGTAGCCAAAGGTGATAGGTTCAGCGTGTTGACCGTGTGTGCGACCAATCTGTACGGTGTCGGCATGGGTTCGAGCCAGTGTGATCAGTTGTCGAACAAAATCGGCCAGATTGGGCAGGATCACTTTTTGTGTCAGTTCTTTGAAACGTAGGGCCGTCGCTGTATCCAGAATATCGGCAGAGGTGGCAAACAGATGAACATAGGGACGAGCTTCGGGTGAGATTTTACGCCGAATGACATTGACCAAAGACCGGATGTTATGCCGGATTTTGGCCTGTTCCTCATAGACCTCTTCGGCAGTGACCTGGTCAACGGCCGCCTCAACCTGATCTGCGATCTTCTCTGAACAGACACCATGTTTGGCCAACGTTCTTACCAGTGCGGCTTCGACTTGGGCTTGGTACCTGACATAAGCTGATTCTGAGACATAGGGCAACAAGCGTTGCATCACCGGCTCTGTTGCACCGTAATACCGAAAATCAAGCGGACTGACTGCTTCGAAAAGTTCCATCTTTTCTCCTCGCCTAAATGGTAAGTCTAACTTTCTATCAAATCTCTTAAAAACTGAATACTCCGACTGGCAATGGTAACAGGATCCGGCTCAAATTTAAAAACCTCGGTAGAGAGATATCCGTCGAATTCAACGGCCTTCAAAGCCTCAATAATTGGAGGGTAATCGACATCTCCTGACCCTGGCAGATAAAGATTATTGTCGTTAGTATGGAAGTGAACCAAGTGATCGGAGAATTCCTGGATCTCAGTGGGCATATCCAAACCTTGATTGGCAGTGCTACAAACATCGAGAATCAAGCGGAAATTGGGATTGTCCACCTGCTGAATCATCTCAACTGCTTGGGCTGGCGTATTGATAAAGTTAGTCTGATTATCAGACAGCGGCTCCATACACAAAGTTACGCCCTTGTCTTGGGCGTAAGCCGCACTCTGAGAGAAGGTCTCTTTAGCATAATTCCACGTCCGATCAGCACTCCAACCCTCCTGCACCGACCGTTGTTGAGGTGAACCAATAACCATTACTTCGCCATCAAGGTCGGCACAGAGATCAATCAAAGCATAAAAGTAATCTAATGTTTCTTGGCGGATCGCATCGTCTGGATGGTTGACATATAATCCTTTAGGTGAAACCAGTAACCAGTGTAGACCTGCAATCTCTACTTTGGACTCGGCGGCCGCTTTTTTGATACGGCTTCGCTCTCTTGTACTAATATCTCTGACATCGTCTGCTAGGGTAAACGGTGCAATCTCGACGGCTTGGTATCCAAGTTGGGAGGCACAGTCGAAGACATCTTCAATTTTCCAATCCTCAAACATTTCGTTGCAAATTGCAAGTTTCATTATTTCCTCATTCAGTGGTGTGGACTATCATGTTCAATCCCTGCCAATTCTAGCATACGTCAATCTATTTGTGCTAGGATGGACAAGTCGGGACTCATAAAAATGATGAGGTGGCTTTGCTGTCAGGTCAATAGGCACTGGAGATTGTCCTAACTGACGCGATAACGAATGGAAATACGATTTTCAGTTATTCAAAAACAACGCCAACCGAGGATTGGATACGGTAATCAGTGAAGATATTTATTGTTTAACTAATTCTAGCTGTCGAGGTCTAGTTGCGTCACCTGGACCTTATCAACGTTCTGGTTGCGCCAAAATACTGGAAACTAATTGATATTCCTTAGATATCTTTAGATGTTCTCACTTGAATTATCTGAGTAGTTGCAACAATGGAAGATATTAAGAAATCCTGTTCCTATTAGTCATGACTTCTCTATATACTGCTTCTTGGTTATGATTACGCGGGCAGACACTAGAATCGCGATCCTGTTGATAGATTTACAATGCGACTTTAATTATTCATATTTAGGGTTCCAACACCGATCTTGCCTTATCCAAAGCTGTTTGGCTTCTTCTGCAGCAATCGGATTCTTAAGCAGATTCGTCCTGCTTTCAACCTTGCATCAATCAAAATCCGCCAATCACCCTATACTGAAATAATATGATTGACAGATTTTTTCAGGTACTATAATGGTATGACTCTTGGGAGGTGAGTCCACTATGGCTTTATCGGAATATCTGTTGCCATCAACAGACTTTGAACCCGCTTATCTAAAATTGTATCGTACGGGTGAATTGCTGCAACGGACCAAACAGGCATTAGAAGAATTGGATCAATGTTATATCTGTCCACGAAATTGCGGGGTAGACCGGTTAGCTGATAAGACAGCCACCTGCAAAACAGGTCGTTATGCACAGGTATCAAGTTATTTCCCCCATTTTGGAGAGGAAGATTGTTTGCGCGGTTGGAGAGGCAGCGGCACAATTTTCTTTTCCATGTGCAACTTACGCTGTGTATTTTGCCAGAACTTTGATATCAGTCAAGCTTATCGTAGTTCGGAGACTCCACCTGAACGGTTGGCGAAAATGATGCTTGAACTGCAAGATATAGGTTGCCACAATATCAATTTCGTTACACCTGAGCATGTTGTGCCGCAAGTTTTAGAAGCATTGGTATTGGCAGTCGCAGATGGGCTGAAGTTGCCGATCGTTTATAATAGACTAGATCTCATTTAAGAAATTGCACACAACTTTCCTCTTTTCATTTGATTTACTTTCTCGCGGCTCGCATACTCATTCTAAAGTTGTGTAAACCTGCAGCTGTCGGCAGTACCTGATCTTCAAAATCTGCCCTCCGATGGCGGTAAATATCACTGATTATGTGGCTAGGCTTGAGACCTCCAATCGCATCTTCCACCTCAACCCGGATGGCAGAAACTGGTCGATTAAAAGACTTATCTTCTGCCCTGTCTTCTCTGTTTTTTAACCTCTTTCCAGGTTGATGGATCATAATAACAGCGGCTGGAAGATAGCCTTGGCAACCATTGTCTGGCCAAAGCAGACTGCCTGTAGGAAAGATTGGAATCTCTTCATTTGCCATCTTCTTATCCTGACGCAGCCTGGATGACTTTTTCCGACAAATAAAATATTACCTCCACTTTGATTGCTGATCACAGTACTTTTAACCCTATGGCGCTTCTTTCTGCCACTGTAGCCTTGTTTTTGAGCCTTGTTTTGGCTTGGCTGAGCCTTTGGGACCTCTGACATTCTTTCAGCTCCATCAATGATGAAGGACAATTGCGGGCATATTTTCAACAGTTGATTGATGGAAGCAATCGGTTTTTCTGGTCTACCAGCCCGGACCGGGAGTTGTTTTTCCTTAGCCAAAGCGGTCTCAAGTACAGGTGTTAAGCCATGCACCCATTTACAAAGCCAACTTTGCTGTCCTGCCAACAACAATCCCAGAAGGTCTGGAGTAGGATAGACACTAAAGTAGATTAGAATCAGGATCAATAAATCTTCTGAATTGAGTTTTGGAGGCCCAGCGGCACCTGTTTTTGGTTGACGTTTGTCTGGTGCAACCACAACCGAAGAAGATTGATGTGTTTTCAATGCTGGTTTGAAAGTTGGCCGAAGTTTTTCTATCTGGCCTCGATTTAAAGCAGTTAATGAACGGATAAGACCAGAAGAAGGATGGCGAAGTTGAGTCCAGGTAAGCATTCCTAATCGTGATCCAGCTCGTTAATGATTACAACTAAATGTAAATTATCGTTTAAATGAAATCAAGTCTAATACATCGGCCTATGATTCAATAACCAGTCTTCACCTCCTTGATGGCGTGGTAGACATCTATATGCCGGATTTTAAACTCTGGGATTCCCAACAATCGTTACGTTATCTGAAAGCTAAAGATTATGCTGAGGAGGCATGTGGAGTGGTTCAAGAGATGCATCGTCAGGTTGGTACTCTGAAGTTTGACGAAGATGGTTTAGCGCGTCGAGGGGTATTGGTTCGACACCTTGTTATGCCGGGGATGATCGATCAAACAGATGATATTTTTCGTTTCTTAGCTGAAGAGGTTGCTTCTGATACCTATGTAAATGTAATGTCTCAGTATCGGCCGGGAGGAAAAGTAACAGCAGAAAAATATGGTCAGATTAATCGTGCTGTTACCATGTCTGAGGACTTGGAAGCTATCCGGATTGCTCACGATTCTGGACTCAGGTTAGATCAGCGAAGTCCAATGGAAAAATCCTACCTAGATTGACACAAATCACATAAATCTGTGCACAAAAAACTTATTTAAATCAACGAATCAAATTAATAAAATTAGAAAAGCTAAAAGGAATCGTCTGTGTCAAGTCGAGCTACTCCATTTGGCACAGCTTATTCACGATTTATCCCTCAACTTAATGACACTGGCTTAGTAGTTGGTTTGACATCCTAAACCTGCCCATCTATAATACGGCATCGATAACAGGGAGATAGGACGATGAGTCAAGGCAAAAATATGTTCTCTATTGCAGCTGATGGGACGGTTGAACTGCTAGAGCCAGCGGCCAAGCGGGCTTTGTCTGTAGCCGAACGGTACGCTGACCACTTTACCAATCCAGAAACCGGTCTGGTCGATGGAGATGAATACGAAGGGACGGATACCCGTGCCACCCTTTATTGTGCTGTCGGTTTTTTGATGAGTGAGAAGCCCGCACGGATTGAGCAAGGTCGGAAGTGGTTAGACCAGCTAGGAGTACAAGGCGGACACTTTAATATAATGGCTGGATTACTGGCCCTATATCATTTATCACCAGTATTAAGTCCAGCCCAACAAGAAAATTTTCACCAAGCCGTAAAAGGCTTTTTGAACGGTGGTGGCGAGGATATTATCGCTGGCCGCAATAATAACATTCCCCTCGGTAACTGGACAGGACGATTGGTTGCTGGTCTGATGTTTGATGATCCACAGTTGGTCGATAGCAGCATATGTGCCTTAGAGAAACTAACCCGCTTGATTCGGCCCCACGGTACCATTCCAGAGTTCAATAGCCCAACTTATCACCCTGTTACATTCCTTCTTCTCCGTATTATTTGTCAATTAGGTGAACCTCGTTCGACCCAGCTAGCCAGCCAACTGGAAAAGCACCTATGGCTAGAGTTAGCCTGGCGCTGGCACCCCAAAATTCGCCAACTCTGTGGTCCGTGGGGCCGGGCATACCACGACAGCCTTTACGGAGGCTCCGGCCTCGTGCCGATGTTAGCCGATCTGCTCTGGGGTGGATTCTACGATGAATCGGTCGCCTATCAATTCCTCCATGCTCACGATCACGCTTACGCTAGTCTGTTGGTGCTTCTGGCTCATCAGCACCCGGTCGATGTCAGCCAGGTCGCACTATATAAGCCATTACCTGTAACCGTAACCGCTTCAGCTGAGCAGTCGCTGGTCAAGTTGGGTGGCGAAGATCCAATCACTTGGATACCAGGTGGCGTTTCGGAACTAACGACTTGGATGGATGAAAATCTATCTGTGGCAACTGCCACCAAGACTCATGTTCACGGTATGCAAAACGGTAACTACATCGCTCAGTGGACACGTACTGGTCAACCTGTAGAGGCGTTGTCTGACTTGGGCCAAGCATTTGCTCGTTTTGTGCAAAACCAGCGGCGCCCGGGACAGCCGAATTACTATCTGAATCATCATCACGGCCAGCCAATTGGAACCTCGGTCAAACTATGGGGCGATGATGGACGCCCTTCGGCTATCCAATCCGGTTCCACGGCGATAATTGTCTATCAACCTAAACGTCAAGAGCGATGGACCGTACAACAGTTAGAGATGTTCATTGTCGTGCCTCGCTTGGACACGGTTGATCAAGTTCTGGTCAACGGAGAGAGCGTTGAAAATTATGCTGGTGAGGCCAATCTGGCTGTGGTTATCCGCAGTGGACTGGCCTCACTTGGGCTACGGTTTATGGTCACAGATGTCGCTCATACTGACCCCCAGTTGATCGTTGAACGCTGCAACAACCACCTATTAGTTGGACTAAAGCTGGTCGACTACTCACAGCCAACCGAACTGCTAGAATCTGTTTTTCGGCGATATGGAGGTTGTATTGGGACCGAACTTCGCTATACACCTACCCAAGATGCGGTTAATCAGTTGATGTCAGATATGATTCAGTCGAAGTTAAGGGATGAGTGGGAAATGGCCGTCTTCGGCGGGCATCGTGAGATTGAGTTTCAACTCGGAGATAAACATTTTATCGGTCGTTTTGACCCCATATCCGAGTCCTGGTTAGATCGACAGTTTCCGGTAGCAGTCGGGCATCACCAAAAAATTGAGATGGATAAGAGTAAATCCTGATGGCTTCGCTGTAATCCTAGCTCTGTTCGCCTTCATCGACAGCCAAGCCAATCGATATGATTCTGGGTTCCAGTGAAAGTTTTCAGATGAGTGAAGATCGAAATCCACACGAATAACTGGTTCGCTCTGTCGAAATTTAGGCTTTTTGGATGGACGTCAATTCTGTTACAGTTGGTCAGTACCAAGCCTTTATTAAAGCCCGTCAACACCCAGCATCTAGTTGGCTTCATCTCAAGATCAACGTTCCAACCAATGATTATCCAATCATCTACATCAATTGGCACGATGCCAGAGCTTACCCCCAGTGGAAAGGCAGGTGCCTACCGACCGGAGCCAAGTGGGAGTAAGCCGTGCGTGGTGAGCTGGAACAGGCAGATTTTCCGCGATCTAAAATTTTGATCCACAAGTCGAAGTCTGTGGAGTAGCCTTACGGTTAGAGAAATGAACAACGAGTGTCGGTAACTGCATCCATCCAACGGTTATGGTCTCAACGATATGGTGGGCAATTTCTGGGAGTGGTACCTGAACGTTTATGACCCCGATTTTTATCAACAGAGCGGGAATTGCAATCTGATTACCCTGTACGAAAATGAACTCGACCTACAGTAACTACAAACTCAAATCCCAAAGAGTGATCAAGTGGCGTTCCGCACCTCTCAACAGCCGGAACGGTTTTCGTTGTGTCATGGATATCGAAAATTCATAGAGGGGGTTTATGCTAACCAACCAACAAATCCCCTTTTTTAAAGAGAACGATTTTCTGATACTTGAAAATGCGGTTGAGCTAGACCTGCTGTCGCCCGTGGCGAGAAGAATTTTGGCAATGCCTGGGCGGGCGGAAAAGCCAGACACCTGGCCTAGGGATAAGACCATTATCAGTCGCTGGCGATTTATGCCCTCTACCCTAACATGGCAGGCATCCCCGCTGTTTAACGGGCTGCTTACCGATTTAGAGGGTAATAACTTTTTGGGCGGTGGCGACGCACCTATCCATCTGAACATACACAACTATTTTCGCTAACATCCTGAGAAGTTGTCTGGCAAAAGATTGTGCGCATTGTGCCGGGGCAATTTTAACCAGGTAATACGGATCATGTTCTCTCCCATTACGGTCGGGATTTCGACATCTTTGGACAACCTTCTAAAATCTCCCACCAAGCTAAAGTTTTTCCACAACCTATCGTTTTGCTAGATAAGCAGGAGATTATACAGAAACTAGAAAGATGGTGATTCTGAAATTGCTGTCTATCCTATATTTAATTCTGCATATGCAATAACTAACATTGAATAGGTCGGAAAATCTTAGAAGCCATTTCAAAACGGCCTCAATGTAATCAGGATGCAAGCAAGGTGAAAGAAAGCTTGCTAGATCTGAATTTCTCTTTCCCAACCAACAACCAGTTGTCCGCAAGTTTGGCCGCCATGCCAAACTTGGCTCTACCTTCCATCGACGCCTGTCAGGCCGCAATTTGCGGCCATCCTTATCTTTCTTGGTCTGGTTGTTTTTACCCCCCAGACAGATCAATTCAATGCCGCCTTTCAACCGCCTTTGGCCAAGCGGATCACTGTCGCACCTCATATCCGCTATGATGTGGACAGGATTTTGCCGCGGTCGACCACCACCTTTTCTGGGCACTGTAATCTTCTCAATCGTGGGTTCCAGCCGTTTTATTTCACTCGCCGAGGCGGAATCCAAATCAGCACCGATAGGCACTGCCTGGCCATCGACCACCACCATCCACCCTTGCCGCCTTTGCTCTTTCCAAGGCCTGGCCCCCTTTTTAGCCCAGGCCAAACTGCCATCGGCTAAGGTTTCTTCCCAATCTAACTGGCCTTGTAGGTCCAGTTAGGGCAGGAACTTAGGCCATATTTGGAGCCAAAACCTTGGTTCTCCCATGGCTATAATCTTGGCCGGCAAGTGCTAGCTGATGGATATCGATCAGCTAAGTGGTTCCATCCGGGCCCAGTTGGTAAGACCCAGATAATGCCGTCAAACACTTGCCTGTTGCCTCTGGGCCTGGGTCCACCTTTTCTTTTGGTGAAGGCTGAGGTTTTGGCCGCCAGGGTTCAAGCCTGATCCATTGTTGATCGGTGACATTGGCCATCAAAAGTTCCTTTTTAGACCCAACTAAAACTAGACCTAACGCCTTTAGATGGGCAAGTTTAAATTGTCTTTAGTTTTGAAATAGCTTCTACAGATAAATATCTTCATATTTGCCCTTCGCCAAAGTCTTTCCACAAATACATTATCCCGAGCCCAGCCTCTACCAGCCATACTTATTTTGATTTGGTTATTCTCTAGAAGATTAGTAAACTCAGAATTAGAGAATTTGGCCCAGAGTTTGTGAAAGAACAGATATTTGCTTTTCAAGTCCAAAAAGAAGAAGAGTGAAAAAGAAAAGCTAAATGAGATCATTCAGTCTTATCGTAAAATTGATTTACTCTGGAACTTTCTTCAAGGTGTTTGGGTAATATTTGAAGCGATTAAGGACGAAAAACAGGTAGGAGTAGCATTGAACAGATTAAAGCAACAAACGATTAACGGGGAAAATCCGGAACCATTTGACAAGGTAATTCTTTGATATGTGAACTATAGGGTGATATATTGAGGCTTGAAAGTTAGCAGTCTAAAATGCGTTCCCAACCGACAACAATATGAGGAGGCATAAACCATGAAATTTACTACGATTTTGATTCTAGCCTTGGTCTTTGCGATACCATGCCTTAACTACGCTGGAATCATCGGCGTTTGGCTTTTTGAGGAGGACAATGGAAAGGTCGTCAAGGACGTTTCTAGCAATGGACATGATGGTGAGATTATAGGCAAAGTAAAATGGAGTAAAGGAAAATTTGGATCCGCCCTGGAGTTTGATGGTGGACACGTCAAAATTCCGCATCAGGACAGTATGGATCTAGTTCAGTTTACGATTATGGCATGGATAAAAGTTCCGAAGATCATAGATCCCTACCAAATGATAGCCGGTAAAGAAGCGTGGCCAAACCGAAATTACTCGATGTGGATTCGGCCTAGCGCAATGACGTTTGGTTTTACAACACCTGGCACGGCCCAGGATATTCAAGTGGGCAGCAAAGAGGTAACGGATGACAAATGGCATTTTGTCGTGGGTACCTACGACCGAAAGGCGCTCACGTCCTACGTCGATGATGTGAAACTCAGAACACGCGGTGCCGCAGTAAAACCGGCGACTAACGAGGCGTCATTTATGATAGGCGCCCAACCTCCGAACGGCGGCGGTCCCCTCAAGGGCTTGATCGACGAGGTTGCCGTCTACGATACCGCTTTAGATGAAAAGGAGATTCAAAGTATTATGAATGGACTGGCGGGGAAATTTATGGTGATCGATCTCAACGCCAAATTGGCGACAAGGTGAGCGAAACTAAAAGGCGTTACACCGTAAGCTCCGGTTTCCTCGGTCCACAATGTCTTTGTTCTCGTAACCACTATCCTTTGCAGGAGGCGGCCAATTTCCAAAAATTACGCGGCGCGGGGACTTCGCCTGCGAAGTACGCGAAGTAGCGGCCGTGTTGTGTTCGAACAGGTAAACGGCCGGGGTGTGGCTCTTCAACGATTGCATCATCTGGTACGCTTGAGTGAGAAAGTTAATTCCAGCCGACACCCGATGAAGGCATGTAGATGTTGAGAACCAGGCTGACTATGCTCCAGATGCTCCGAAAAATGAAATCCCCTAAAAATTAGACCGAAAAAGAAGAGGATAGCTTTTCGATGTGCTTTCAATCCTCCGTAACTGAGAATGAGTGACTTTATCAGCCAGCTTACCATCACAGGAAACCAGAAATATATCACCCCTCCCCAAGGCGCTCCAGAAAGGACGTAGCCAGAAGGATAAAGCGGCCACCATAGAAATCTCGCACGCATTGCATAGAGAAAAAACACAAACAGAAACCCTCCCCCCATAAACGTCACTGATTTGACATCTGTTCCTTGAGGATATTGAAGCCACCTTTGAAGAGGGTTAAAGCTTTCCCATCCAGCATGACTTATCCATCCATTGAGTTCTCCCAGTACCCCGCGACTATATGATATCTGTAGATAGGACCAAAAGGTAGCCACAGCCCCAACACCTGTAGCGAGGGCTATTGCCAGCATTAATCTGCGGTTGTTCATACCTGCCCGCTCTGCCATCAACGATTCTATCTAGAACGGCATCGGGTGCGCCCTGTTACACCTGTTGAAAGCGTAGAGGAACGTAAGGATAGTCAAGTTTTCCGCATGGAGTTTTCTTGAACCGAACATCTGCACCATCATCCCTCTTGGGTTGATGCCAATTATCTCATGATACGGTGGTCCAAGGTCTCCCCGCACCCTTGTGATGGCTATGGCAAGAAAACCTTAAAGGGCGTAGAAAACGGCAACAGCCCAGGTAGACATTCCCGCCAAGTAACAAAACAGGGTAATGATAGCAAGACTGGCGAGAAACATAAGTGCCGCTGACCGGTATCGCACTGGCTCTTTTGAATCGTCCACCGGAACCAAAGGCTTGGCTTGAGTGACGACAGGTTGGGTGAATTTTGAACGAGTCGAAGAATCGTATTTCACTAGAACCATCTTGCCACGGACTCCTCGGCTCACAAAAATAGACCTCGATATAGTGGCCAGGCTACGCCAGTAGTCCGATCCCACAAAGTACCAAGGTTAGGTTAGTAGGAGACTCTGAGTTCGAGAACATCATAGCCAAACTTGGGAAGTGGGAATAGGGATCTGTTCTTCATCTCAGAAGTAGTATCCTGGTAAAGAGGGGAAACCGGTCGGGGGGTAATCTGGCTACCGATCAGTACCAAGTATGGAAGTAACATCTTGACCCACTGGAAGAGCAGAGGGGACAAGCCAAAGGTTCGATACTGACGATCTATCGTCGTCGGATATGGTTTGAGGAGATAAATGTTTGCTGATTTCAAGGGACACGGTTTTAAGCCGAGGTCTTCGCCCCTCGTCATCAACATGTCACCTTACTTTTAGCACTAACTGTCAGGTGACTAATGGCCAACCATATTAATTTCTGATGTTATCTAGATGTTTTTCTAGTCTGTTTTAAAATGAGGAAAATCCAAGGTAATAAACCTTTTGTATAGGTCTTTGCGGCTTTTCTTGTTTGGAGAGTCAGCACCCATAGAGACACGGCATACGGATTGATAGCAACGCGGTTGTCTCTGCCATTACACGACCAAGTGAGCATAACTTTGCTTTTACAATAGCGACAATCACATTCACAAGAGGTCTAATTAAACAAAGGGATTACTGAATTGATAAAATCTAACCTATTACCGCTCAAGATTCAATCGAGTTTCTGATTGTAGATATTTCGCTTCCAACCTGCCCCAGACCGTCTGAAGTTTGGCCTGTGGGGCAATAGCCATAATCTCCTTCATTCCGGCTTGAACTTTTTTAATTTCGTCCTGAGAAAGACCCCGGATGAAGATAGCAAAATCGTCCGTATCTCCGTTGTAATATCGGTTCACAAAGATTACTCTGATTACTGTTGAGTTTTAATTAAACTCCAAAAGACTGACAGTTTCTGCTTAGCACTGACAGCCATCGCTTCATCCGAAAAAATGATTTGTCCGAATCCTTGACTTTGATCATGAGCTTCGCGACCAGTCCAGGTCATCTGTAAATCTCTATCTGCGCCATCGTCAGCATCATCAAAAACGGGGTGAAAACCCATAGCTTTTCCTGCTTTGAAATCCTTACGTAGGGATTTGACGTTATCGTACTCAAGGGCAACTTCGCAGATATATCCATCGCCAGTTTTGGTGGATTCTATCTTCAGGTAATCAGGTTCCCTGCTACCATTTCCGTCCATGTTGCACCAATTCCAGATTTTGTTATCCGGGTTAAACCCCCACTGGTAGTGTTCTGCATGTGGTGGTGTTGCTTTGGTAGTCGATAAAAAAATTTCTATACAATCCGCATTCCAGATGCCGGATCCATCTTTTTGCATTGATAGCTTATCGTCTTTCATTACCGAAGCCATATAGATATTATCATCGTCCCAAAGAACATAAAACTTACCGCTGCTATCGGTAGGATTCTTCCAGGATCCTGCACCGTTAAATATCTGTTCCTTGGTATCAAGTACGGCCGGGGTTAGAAGATCGAGCATCCAATCGTCTAGCTTCCCATCAATCTTAGGGGTACCTCTGAGAACGTCTATTACTAATGGTTCTCCGGTTTTAGGATGCTTGGCAGGCTTGTCGGCGGCAGTCGCCATTGTCGAAATCAACAAAATTAGACAGTACACCAGAAAACCGTTTGCAAATTTCATTTTCTGTTTATCTCCTCAACTGCTTTAGTAGTTTTGATCAATCGATGGAGATTGATCAATGGAGTCCTAATTAATTATTGTAACATAAAAGCTTAAAAGAGCGAACCGAAAGAAGTTTTCGGCATCTATTATGGATAAAAAGGGCTTTTTCCACCAAGAACCTGTTCATGATCTTTATTAATTGGTATAATCAGTCAAAACCGTTGTTTGATCATTTCCCATCATCATACAAAGACCAGGGGCGAAGAGGAATGATGCTAGGGCTATTTGGCATTACTCCACGCACCTGTTGCCCTCAGCAAAGGTTGCGGTGATTATGCTCGAAGGTAAGCGAAGTTACATCGCAGTGAAAGTGGGCACGGTCACTCGTGGTTCGAGCCTGACGAACGGTATACTCTTCTCCATACTGGTTATGATGTGGGCTCCAGGACAGGTCGACGGAAAACGGCAATGGTTGGCCTCACAACCTCCTTGGGCCAAGACCCGATCAAAACAGATTCAGTTGCGTTTCCAGTCCATTAACCTGCCCGTTAGGCGGCAATACACCTTTTAGGGCGTTTCGGACTAACTATTTGCATTGGAGGGACTATCTTTCAGCACAGTGTACATTGTCCAGGTCGTCGACTGTTCTGCCGAGATGGCGATGGTAATATTCCCCGGATGCTATCCGTCTTGTCATCGCAACCCGTGTGCTCCAGTTCAAAGTGCGATTGTAACCCTTCCGGCCTCAAGTTACAATCGTCCCGGGCCGAAAGCAGCTTAACTTTTTGGTTCTGTTTTTTAACCGGATTCAACCTGCTTGCTGTGCGACCTATTGAATATAGGGTCACAATCAGTAGAATCTGAACATAGCAAATCAGACTGACTTACCTACAAAACAGCGAGGATGAAAATGATACTCTCTAGTTCAGTTGAGAAAATACACAAAATTAAAGCCATTTTTCTGGATTGTGGTGATACCCTTGTTGATGAGGGGACTGAAATTAAAAACTCCTATGGGGCAACTTTGGAAGCCGAACTAATTCCAACAGCAACTGAACTGGTTCATCAGATCAAGCATCTAGGTTATCCACTCGCCCTAGTTGCTGATGGCCCAACGGCAACCTTTGACAACGTATTACACCAACACCACCTTTATTGCTACTTTGACGCCTTCGCCATTTCGGCCGAAGTTGGTGTAGATAAACCTGACGCCAGAATGTTTTTAGCTGCGTTAAATCAGCTAAAAATCGATCAGCCAGATTACGCATCCGTCCTGATGCTAGGTAATAACCTGGAGCGGGATATTAAAGGAGCAAATCAACTCGGATTAACCTCCGTTTGGTTGGATTGGTCACCTCGTCGTTCTAAAATTCCAGCCAACGAACTGGAAGTGCCACAGTACACGATCAAAAGACCGATCGACTTAATTGACATCATCAGGTCAATTGAAGAGAAACACCTTTCTACCACCTAACTACTCTAAACCATTACCGGATGGAAATTATGGAGAGATGTTATGCCTATCTCTAAACCTCGGCTGATCGTTGAAGTTTTCGAACACTTGAACTTTGGTGGACGGCGTGGCTATATTATTAAGCCTGTTCCTTTCACCGCGGAAATCGGATTTCAAGATAATATATCTTCCGTCAAAGTCTATAAAGGGCCTAGCTTTGGGTCTAGCCCCAATCACAAAGCCGTACTCCACGAACATTGGCACTTTCAGGGCAAAAAATTGGTCTTAGGGCCGGGATTTTATCCTAACCTTCACGACATGATCTACAATTTTAAGGACAACATCTCTTCCATCAGTTTGGCCTCTATCTCACAGACTTCTGGCCCAGAGTGGGGAACGGTACCGCTAATTTTAGAATGTTATGAACACGCTGAATTCCGCGGTCGGAATATCACGGTTCTACGCGATGTTCCACATACAGCAGCACTCGGTTTGCACGATAGTATCTCCTCGGTTCGGATTTTCAAAGGTCCAGATTTCCCACCAGAGGGGGCTGAGGTCACCTTCTTTGAACATGTCGATTTTGAGGGGGCTAAACTGGCAATCCAGATGGGGCCCGCCGACTATAAAAAGGAGATCACTAATTTTAGCCATCTCCCCCAGTACTTTAACGATGTGGTCTCGTCGATTAAAATTGAGGGCTGGTCAACCTCCGCCGAGTTCACTGAAATGGTGTTCGAAGATGAATTTATCGGCAACCAGATGCGTCCCGAGTGGAGATGGGAAGATCCAAATGGGGGTGGCCAATGGTCTGAGCAGCAAGGTTATTTGGAGATGCGGGCTGAGCCAGGCCAAGATTTGTGGCATGGAAAGAGTGGAAACCTAGATGCGCCACGCCTATTACTGAAAACTGAGGGCGACTTTTCAGCGGAATGTCGAATACGGCTTTCGCCAGATATGAAAGAACACGGTGGACTGGTTGTCTGGAAAGGTCCCCAAGCTTTCGTCCGTTTAGAAAAAACCTCTGGTCCTCACGCCTTTAGAGGGGATATTCGGTTCGAACGCCATGTGGATAGCGTCTTTTCTCTGGTTGGGCGAGGCACAGGTGTTGATAAGCGTATGTCGCAACTGGGACCCATGTCGATCAGATTCACTGAACTCTACCTCAGACTGGAACGGAAGGGTAATCAGTTTTCTGGATATGCCAGTCCAGACGGTGTCAGGTGGTTAAGTTGTGGACAGACCAATGTCGGCATGGGCGATCCAGTCGAAGTTGGCCTGCATACTTTATGTCCGGGTAATATTCCACCCACCTTAACCCGTTTTGAATACTTTCGACTATTTAAGCGAAAAGGCGACCCCTTGAACGCAACTCCGCATTTAATAGGCCATTCGCGACTCAGTGACCGGGATTTCGCCAGAAGGGAACGAGAGGCAAGAGATCGTGCGTTACGAAGTTTAACCTAAAGGACGACTATTTCGTCCTAACACTATGTTGAGCGTCTCTATCTAAATTGAAGGAGTTCTCCGTAAAAATTAAAGTCGTAATGGCTTTATTCATGGTCTTAAACGTACTGATCAATTTTACCACTGCCGATTCATCATCTACAGGATGATCGTGCACAAATTCTAAAAAATACTTTTGGCATTGGGCGTATTCAATTAAACTATATTTCGCTTGGGCTTCAGCACTGGCTGGTATAGTTGCCTAGAAGCTATTTCAAAACTAAATACAATTTAAACTTGCGTATCTAAAGGAATTAGGTCTAGTTTTAGTTGGATCTAA
>JASMLX010000270.1 GCA_030748495.1 Candidatus Poribacteria bacterium
TCGTGCCATTGAATGGCATGATAATAATCGGCGTCGAAGTGATATCTTACGAGGACCAGAGTTAACAGCAGCCGAAGGTTGGCTGGCCATTCCAAACATTGTCGCGGTGTAGTAGAGCCCGTAGTCATTGGCCGGATACGACTCCCACAGGCGTACCGGCGCCATGACTGTCATTCCACTTCCATGTTAGCCCAATTGATGTTTTTGCGTCAATATATACGCTAATACAAGTTTGGACTGAAGTCCATCCCTATCTGCCTAAACTCAATGACAAGACCATCGGATTCAATAGCTGGTAATTTTACACCACGGCCGACAGGCCACCGTCAATATTGATGGCGGTTCCGGTAATAAAAGAGGCCCGATCAGAAACCAAAAAAGCGACCAGATCTCCAACTTCTTCCGGCTCTCCCAACCGTCCGAGGGGATGTCGATTTCCCTCTTCTTGCCAGTGTTGCTCCAGTGTCCCCGGTGAACCTGCCGCTTTCCAAGCGCGAATTCCTTGCGCACTTTTGATGGAGGTCAAACAGACGGTGTTGACCAAAATCTTGTCCGGTAGAAGTTCTTTGGATAATGCCTTAGTCAGAGCAATGCCCGCTGCCCGACTGACAGACGTCGGACAGGAACCTACACTGGGCTGTTTGCCGCCAGGATGAGTGATGTTAATAATACGTCCACCTCCAACTGCTCTCATATGGGGTATTGCCAAACGGGTGCATCGAACGGCCCCCATCAACTTTAGATCGAGATCTTCATACCAAACCTGATCGGTTGCTGTTTCAAAGCTGCCGGCCGCAGAACGTCCTGCGTTGTTGATCAGGATATCGAGTCGTTCCAAACGATCCACTGTCGTGCCGATTAGGGTTTCTAAAGTGGCTGGAACGGTAACATCTGCTGCTACTGCCAGTACGTCGTTGCCGGTTTGGTTCTGTATGTCTTGTGTGGTTCGATGCAGCACGTCTTCACGTCGGGCACAAATGGCGACTTTCACTCCGGCTTCGGACAGCCGTAAAGCGATTCCTTTACCGATGCCTTCGCTACCACCAGTAACGATAGCCACTTTGCCTTCGAGTCTCAGATCCATCATCACTAACCTCCATTATTTGGCCAGGTTGGTTTTAAAACCATTGTCTTTTATTCACTACGCTTATTAAGGCTTGCTTGTTGGAGAAACGTTTCAGGTTTTCGCACAGCACCTGAAAGATACGCGGAGCCGACTTCGGTGATTGACCAGCATGGTGTAGGGTGAAAAAGAAGCTAGTAAAAAGCAACTATGAGCCACCCCAAATCGGTAACTCCTCCCCACGATGCTCTTTGATCCATGTTCTCAGTGGAACATCCGCTTCCGTCGGTTGCCACCAACCTTTGATATCGACGCCGTCGCCCAACAGTTGTCGCCGAATCGGATCGCATTTCTTCAATATCTCTTCCGGCATGAGGTTGAAATCCAACCCTCTCAGCCAGCGGTAGCTATAGCCGAAAAAAAGAACTTTTCGACTGGTATTTGAAGTATTTAATCCGCGCCGATGCGACATCCGACGGTCAAACAGCACTGCCGTTCCCGCCTTGACACACAGGTCCAAAATTTTTTCGCTGTCCGAGTCCGATGACAATGGCAAAGCATCCCGTTTGTGACTACCGGGAATAATTTGCATGGCTCCGTTATCTGGACTGTCGACATTGCTCAACCAATAGCTAATTTTTAACGATAGGCGCGGTTGCGGGCGTTCCATTTCCTGCACCGGTCGCCCACCATCCTGATGCCATCCACCTGCTAACACTTTATCCTTTTCCGGTTCGGCTGGGTAAACAATCAGGTGCGAAATGTAAAGCTGGATGTTCCAACCCAGGATATCCCAGACCAGAGGGAACGTTTGAGGCCAATCCAGCAATTCGAGAAAAATATCGTCTTCGATCACGGTCCGAAACTTAACCAATAATTGGTTGGAGCTGAGGTTTTGCCGTTTTCGTTCTTCGGTCTCTATCCGATCGACAACCTCGGTCAGTTGTTCCACCATCTGCGGAGGAAGTGCGTCTTCCACCACCAAGTATCCATCATCATTGAATGTGTCTAGCTGTTCCTGGGTGGCACAATACCGTAGCCACTCCTGACTCGCTCCGTTCATAGCTGTCACTTTTTACCCCTCCTCTATTGAACCAGGTTCTTAATCCAGATTGGAAGTTATTCAAGATTTGAAACGAGTCTGCCAGTCAAAAAGTTCTGCTTGCATCATCATCAATCCTTTGATATTGTCAATGAGCTAATTCTAACAAATGTGCAGAAAATTGCACAAATCTAACTATATAGAATATCGTCTCCCATTGCAGAACTCTGGAGAGCAATGGTGACGGTGAAGCCAATCAAGCAGAAGATTACGTCAGTTTAAAGGGGCGTTACCTGCCAGCTAATGTCACTATTGGGATGGAAAGACAGCCAATGGTGAAACGGTAGCTAGTGGAACTTACTTCTATCAGATACAAGTAGGAGATTATACAGCAACCAGAAAGATGGTGATTCTGAAGTAACACCCTAAAAGTAAATCCCTCTCCTTTGAGTCAGGAGTACCTGATACAGGTTCTCGGGTTTTATTCGAGTCTGGTGTGAAGGTACGTTCGAGGAGTGGCCTATCCGCTTCGCCCAAACCGATTTAATGAGGCCGGTGTTCCGAGGCGAAGCGGATCAATCACTTGCTTGTAATAATCGCCCCATACCCACCTTCAGGTTTAAAGAATAGCAACGAATCGGTGCTAATTTCACGAATAGACGTCAGTACATTTACTCCTACAAGGAAACAATCTCAGAACAGGTCTTATCACTTTCGTATAGGCGGAAATCCAGTTGATTTGGTATTACCTAATAATATCGCTTTACTTGAGAAACGACACCTGATATGCTGATTTTGCCCGGTTGAAATAGAAAATCCTACTAGTACTTTGACACTTAATCGGGCGGGTTCCACCATTTGACTGCAATTATGACCCAAATAAAATGAAAGCAACCGTTATCTCTTGGCGGCTTTCTATACTAGCCATCTACAATTCTGGTCCTAGGGACGACTATGTGCTTGGTGATCTAGTCCTAAAACTGAAACCGGGGGTTAAGTTGCACCTGCCATGGTCAACCAATGCCAAACGAGCTCATTGCCTTTCAATTATTAAGCATATAAGATGAACGAAGAAGGGATTATGAAACACTTTTTTATTTTGGGAGCTGCTTTGGCCGGTTTATCGGTCGTGGCTGGTGCATTTGGGGCACACGCTCTGAAAAGCAAACTAACACCTGAGCTATTGACGATTTTCGAGACCGCCGCTCGTTATCAGATGTATCATGCTTTGGGTCTAATAATGGTGGCTGTGGTAAACGAAGGGTCTATTCTAACAACAATTGCTGGTTGGATGTTTCTAGGTGGAATTATTATTTTTTCAGGTAGTCTCTATATACTGAGCCTCACCGGAATCCGCTGGTTAGGAGCAATTACACCGATTGGTGGTCTAGCCTTTATAATTGGCTGGGTTTGTCTGGCCATTGGGTTTAGAGCTTAAAAGCAGATCAGCTTATTTAATGCACAAAAAGGTAGTTACTACTGCAACTGCCTTTTGAGTTTCTTCTGGTTGTTAGTATCTAGAAAGTCATCAATGTTTCTACCGCAATGACA
>JASMLX010000271.1 GCA_030748495.1 Candidatus Poribacteria bacterium
GCTATATCTTTATACTGCCCCCGTAGGTTTTATGCCATTTGTCGCTTGGTAAGATAGCACTGCCTTTTTTAGCTACTGATCCGATGACTACGGTCTAGGCGATGCCTTCGTCAAGGCTTAATCGTTCACAGAGACGGTGAGAAACCGATCCAGATCGGTTAAGGGTTAGCCACCAGAACAGCCTTTAACCGTTGCAGAAACGACCGTCCCTTAATCTCGGCTAATTGCTGATGTTCAGCTTGATATCGGTTCTCAGTTAGAGCTTGAAACTGTTGGCTCTGATCGAGAGCCGATTGGAGACGCTCGATTTGCTGGTCTTTGGTTTGAAGTTGCTTTTCGAGGTTGGGAAAGTACTTTGAATCTGTCTCGGTATGTGCACCAAACTGGTGCGAACCTGCACCATTGTTAGTGTAGTGCTCACAAGCCTCACAGACAATTTGAACCAGTGAAACTTCTTTTTCTTTGGCTATTTCTTTCAGTTTATTATGTTGAGGTTCGCTCAGACTAACAGTAAAGCGGGAAAAAGGCATTGTGCACCAACCTGTCACCAGCCCGGTGCAAAAAGGCACCAATTTGGTGTGGTGTTATTTTTGACGCACCGCAGTGCACCATCCCGGTGTAAATACGGTGATTAAATGGTACAAGTTACAAACTATAAATGGAGAGGTTACGATGAAAACAAGAGAAAGATTATTATTTATGGCTCTTGGTGGCCTGCTGGTATTGGCAGACATGATAGTCCTGTGCAGGCTCAGGTAAGCGCACAGGATGCCACGTTTAAGAAGGTGAGGTGTGAGGAGTTGATTGTTGTTGGTAATACCTCTAAAGCCGTGGTTGTTTATGTGAACTACACCGGTTGAGCTTGATCTCCCCAATAATCTCCACCACCGTAGGACCAACAACCAATCCTCACTCGGGGAAAAGTCAGCGACATTTCCCCGTGAATCATCACACTAAACCCGATAACCTCCTTCCGAGACGCGACGAAGACAGTAGTATTGGAGATGCCCATTGTCCAATTCAGCAAAAGTCTCGTTTCCGTCGGCCAGTAGAAAGCGAAGGCGGTCATCCTTATCTTGCAAGATGTGAACCACCTCCGTCAGTGGTCGCTTATACTGATTTTCAAAAGCTGTAGCCACAATCGATTTCGTCGCTTCTGCATCACTCAGGTTGAAGTCAGGCTCTTCTATTGGAATTTCTAAAACTTTTATTTTTCCACCTTGGTAATTAAACCAACGATAGGTTCTCAAGAACGAAACCAAAGCCTTGAGGGCTTCAGTTGTCCCAATTCGGCTCAGGGCTTCAGCCGAAAAAGCGCGTGTGTAGGGGGAGCTGGATTTTAAGGCCGTGGTTAAAGCCGGTATAGCTGCTTCGGCATCGGCACCGATCCGAACTAATGCTTGGGCTGAGAAGAGAGCCAAAGCGGGATCCTCTTCGTTCTCTAAAATCTGAATTAGTGTTGGTACGATTTCAGACAAAGGTTGTTTAATAATGCCTAATGCCGACACCACATGTTGTCGGACGGGTTCCGCCTCATCGGTCAAAACGCGCTGCAACGTAGACACCCCTATAGCCGCCCGCCAACCCATTTCACCCAAAGCATAAGCCGCTTGTGCTCGAATGTGTTCTTCTGGATGGGCCATCGCTTGGCTAAGGGCCGGAACGGCTGCCTCACCGACAGCAGCCAAACCATGAGCTGCATGCGAAATATGGAGAATCGGTTCCTCTCGGTAGGCGGCTTTCCCATCTTCCAACCGTTTGATTAAGGGATCAACCGCCTCAGCACCGATCGCGGATAGGGCATAAGTCGCATTTAGGCACACGGGTTCATAATCGTCCCGCAAGCAATCAACCAAAGCCGGAATAGCGACATTTGCCTCTTGCCTCCGGAAACCAAGTTCGTTGGCCGCTTGTAGTCGTTGTGCAGAATCGTCAGCAGACAGTTGATTGATCCAATATTTGACTTCTATTTCTGCATTCGACCGATTGCTCTGAAATAGGTCGGATTTACCTGATAACCAATTCCAGATATAGGTCCACATAATTTCGTGGTCGTCGGAAACCAAGTTAGTTTCAGGAAGTTGCCACTGGTCGTCTGTGTTGTACCACGATGGTTGAGTCGGTTCTTCCGTTCGCATATAGACGAACTTCATACCGTAGCGAGCTAAGTCCTGATGGTTGAAAAAGACCGAGTGGGCAATATCGAAGTGCATGATCCAAACAACTCCTAGTCCACTTTGCAAGGTGGCTAGAACACGGTTGGTAAAGGTGTCTGGCAAAAGGAAGGTGCCATCGTTTTGTTGTTCGGGAATCATGTGCCGAGTATCAACACCTTCGGGGGTGACTCGGCGTAGATATTGATTGCCTGGGATTAGACACGTTGGCCCTAATTCAATTGGGCATTCTTGCGGGAAATAGAATAAAATAGCCCATCTGGGTAAGCGATGCCGGGGCCGTTTGCCAGTAGCGTGTCCATCTTTGTGCAGATGCATAGTCAGACCATGACCACCTTCTAAGGGGGGGAGAGGGAAATTTGGGTGGCAGTGACGATGGGGATGGAGCACAAAACCATTTCCTAAGATGCTGGCCAAAGCACCTTGAACTTGTGGTGATTCGAGGACATCCTGCAACTCATGAACCATTGGTAGGATGTTGTTGAGCGGATTGTAGCGACGTTCTGACGTCGTCGAACGGCCAAAAATAGCATCTGTTTTATCAAAAATGCGTTGATGCAAGTCAGCGGGCAGGTCAGTCTGGACTTTAACAAAGCCGTTAACAATGAAGCCCCGCATCTGTTCATCAGCCAAAAGATGTTGTGTATCAATCACGAAAACTCCTTTGGTGTCGAGAAGGGATTTGCCTATCTATTTTGGAGTGGTACTTTAACCAGATAAAATCTCTGGTCAGAGTTGAGAATGGCAGTTGTTTTAGCATAGTTGGCCAAACAGATTCAAGCCTAAGCCAAAACCAACATTCCTCTGGTCTCGTTTGTCAGCGGGGTTACTAATGTTACAAATCAGCCTCAGGCAATGCCCACCTAGCTGATCTGGACCAAAATCTGTTCCATTGACGGATCTGATCTCTGTGGATTTCTCCGCACACCAATCACTCGCATACCTAGAGCCTGGCCTACCTGCGCGGTGCGCGAACTGATAGCTCCAACCCCCACTACCAGCAGCGTCTTTTCAAACAGTTCAAACACCGCTGGATTATTTGCCCAGTTCCAAGTGCTCTCCTGTTGGATCGACCTGGCGGCCGGCAAACTATAATGGCAAATGATAGAATCATTCAGCCGCTAGATCTAGATCCCAAGGGATTAGCCTTTCAATGACGGTGATTGGTCGGCCGGAACAGATAACTCCTCGACAAACCGATTTAAATTCACCTGAATTTGCCTAGGCTGTTATCAGGTAGTTATGTGGTAGTTACCTGAAAGTTATGCCTGTTTTCCAGGCCTTCTTCTTTTAGATCAACCGACCAGCAGCTGCCAGCACCAATATTTGAGCCCTTAATTTCTAGTTGGCGCTGGCCCCAAAGCGGCCTAATCCTGGCTTCAGGTGGCTTTTTCCCACCCGCCCGGTTCATTTTGAACCTCTTGGCTCTTTCCACCCGACTGGGCCGAGCATAAACGCCCCTTCAATGGAATCGGAA
>JASMLX010000272.1 GCA_030748495.1 Candidatus Poribacteria bacterium
CGAAGTTAATCGAGGTGCAAGCCGGCTACGGAAATGTCTATCAGTTCGTGGTCATGTCCTATCATCAGAGCCATCAGATAGCCGAGTATGAAACCAATGCCACACAAAGAGAATACCAGATTCAACAAGCGGCGCTGTTGAATAATAAGCGACGACTGTTGCGACTGGAAAAAGAACAGGTAGTGGAAGTGGAGGCGCCTAATTTGACACCAGAAATCGATCGACAGGCAGCAGAAATGGAGTCTGGACAGGCAGACCTGCCGTCAGCTTCATCTTCAGACCTGCCGGCAGATTCATCTCCCATTAAGAAAGAAACATATTTAATAGAAACTTCTTCTTCTAATACGGAATTACCAGCCCAGTTAGAATTTGACTCTTCTTCTGCTGACAATTATGACTCGCTTAAGCTACAAACCCTCCAACTCTGGTGCAACCAGCAACAAAAATTAGGCAACCTGCCGCCCACTGCTGGTGATCGCTATCAGATTATGCGTCACGATCATCAACTTGGTATCGATGCTTTCGTCGCTGAGGCCATCCGATTAAGCCCTAATGTCACACCCACACAGGCTTTGAAGCTTCTGCAGTCTTGCATCCAGATTATGCCCAAGACAGGTGGAAATAGTCGTCCTGTTGGTCGTCCTGGTTGGTTTCTCCTCTCTGCTTCTGATCAATATTTCAAGCGCGCCTGGGCCAATACCTTTGACTTTTTGCCCTCACACTGGCAAAATCAACCGAAATCTGCTAGCCGAAGGGCTTTTAACCGCTCTAAACTTCAGCCTAGTTATTTTTAAACTGTTGCCTACTGATGAACACTCGTTTTATCTCTCTCAGGTCTTGTCTGAGACTCCCATTATTGCTTCTCATTGCTTTTCTATTGCAAACTTTCTGGCCCATTTACAGTCAAGTAAAATGGCGGCAATTTACAACTCAGGATGGGCTTAGTAGTAATATGGTTTACACTATTTTCGAATCCCAAAATGGTGATATTTGGGTTGCGACTGCTGAAGGGGTAGATCTTTTTACTGGTATTTTTGAAAATCATATCACTGCTCCAGTATCTCAGGGACTTTACGCTCGAACAGGAAGTGACGCTTTTAGCTTTTTTCAAACTCCGGCCGGTCAGATGTGGTTGCGCTTCTCAAGGGGGACTGTCACTGAACTCCAATTTTTTGATGGCTCGGATTGGGTTGAACCTGACTTTTTTGACGATAATGACATTTGGCTGCCTAAAAGGCCGGATTTTGCCGTTGCTTCTGGCGGTAAACTGTGGATAGCTACCCAGGATGGACTGGTTGGCTTTGATGGCCAAGTGTGGCAATTATATGACCCTGAGATATCTGTTGATTGGTTGGTTCAAACCCCTAATGGCCAACTCTGGTCCAGATTATGGCTTGGGCAGCCCGGCGATTGGACCGAAGGCCTCGCTAGTTTTGATGGCCAAAAATGGAACCTCGAATTGGCATTAGATAATTCCCCCCTTTCTGATGCCGACTTTGATCAGGCTTTAGTATTAGTATCTACCACCGGAACACTCTTGGTCGCAACAGATATTGGTGTATTTGAGTATGATCCTGTCCAAAGTTCACTCACCGATTTAAAATTGGGCCGCATTGATGTAACAGTCATTGAACTGAACCCGGATGGAACTTTCTGGCTTGGGACCGAAAACGGATTGTATTATTTCAATGGTATTGATTGGAAGCGCCAGGTCATTCCAGATAATTCGGACACACATATTACCGGGATTCACTTGACCGCAGATGGCAAGGTTTGGGTTAGCGCCAAAACTGGTCTCTTCTCATATGATCAGGGAATTTGGACCCAAGTTATAGACATACCCATCAACTGTGTCATTAGACTTGACGACGGCCATATACTCGCCGGTGGTCCTACCGGTTTATTTGTTCTTGAAAAGCCAGAACAGAAAATAGGAACTGATATTTTCCTGAAAGGTGAACTAACTGACAGAATTATTCAAGCCCCGGATGGAAAAATGTGGTTTCAATCAACCAAAGGAATTTCATCTTATGACGGTATCAAATGGACTCATTATCAAGACGGAGTTCCACAGAAACCACATAAAGCCATGGCTGCTGATCCCAAGGGGAATGTTTGGTTCGCTCGGGGAGGGAGTGAGACATTTGCATCAGAATTGTTTAGGTATGATGGGAAGGAGTTAACATCTGTTAATGACGCCAGCGCAACTGGTCCAATCTATAATATTGTTGTCGATCACTCGGACTCAGTTTGGGTGGTTGGTCATGGACGAGCTCCGAGTGTATACGATGGACAAAAGTGGATCAGATATGACCAGGGCTACCCCACCGGAGATTTCCGTCAATGGGCAGTTGGAGAAGATGCTGAAGGCAGGATGTGGGTGGGTGGCGGTGGTGCTGATGGTGTGCTTTATTATTACGAAAATAATCAATGGAATCGATCCTTAAGTTTCTCCGACCTAGGAACAAACAATTTGTGGACGGGATTTGAAGCGATTTTTCAAGCTAGTAGTGGAGAACTTTTCGCAGGTGTGTTTGAAGGTAAGTCTGGTGGAGGTGGCGGTGGAATTTTTCAGTATTCAATAGATAAAAAATGGAATAAAGTGTTTGCCAGTCCAGAAATATACGGCTTCCATCAGACCATGAATGGTCATTTGTTGGCGATTGATGAAGAAAACGGTTTGCTCAGGCGAACGAATGGTGAGAACTGGCGACCAGTTCTACCTGTAAAGATTGATGGAATCAAATATAGCGATGGTCTAGAAGCGGGTTTTGTTGAGCAACCCGAGGAGGTTTATTGGTTAGCAACCAGTAAAGGTCTTCTGAGGATTGAAGGAGATTTTTGGTATTTTATGTCTGTTTCAGAAGGTCTACCCACTAACAATGTGTTAACAGTAACTAAGGATTTACGTGGTCGTGTTTGGGTTGGGACTGAGTTCGGTGTCACCTACTTTACCCCCCAAATATATCCGCATCCACCCGCGGTCAAACTAACTGAAATTGATGGTGAAAATTACGAATTTGAGATGGCCGAAGAGGGAAACAAATTCATTTATCAAACGGGTCAACCTTTTGTTTCGATTGAGTGGGTAGGCGGCGATCTTCAGACTTCAGATCAGAGAATGCTTTACCAGTATAAATTGGTAAATTCTGGGACAAGTAAAGATATTTGGTCACCATTAACCAGAGAGAGTTCTGTTACTATGGGGTTGGCTACCGGGTTGTATGAATTTTACGTTCGAGCTATCGATCATCACTTTAATAAAAGCGCCTTAGTATCGGTGAACATTCTTGTTAAGACCGAAGCACCTGATCCGAATATCGATTTCCCTACTAGCGGGGAGATTCTCAGAGGACAGATCTACATCAAGGGTGATATTGTCGATAATGATTTCGCTGCTTATCAAGTCTTTATCACTGCAGCTAGCAAAGATAAAGCACCAAATCTAGAGACGGAAAAATCTCTTTTTCAAGCGGATGTACTACCTCGAACGACAACATTGGCTGTTTGGGAAACAGAGGATTTTGCCGATACAGATTATAAGATATGGCTTCTAGCTCAAGATGAGTTGGAACATAAGAATTCTGATGAAGTGATTGTTCGAGTAGATAATACGTCTCCT
>JASMLX010000273.1 GCA_030748495.1 Candidatus Poribacteria bacterium
AAAAGCTAAAGGGGATCAGGGCTATGGTGGTAAGAACCGATTTCCAGGTTACGCCTGTCTCGACTACCCGTTCCAACTTTGGTAAACTTGGCAAATTTGAATCCAATCCACCCATGAGTTAACTATAGCCGAGGGTCAGAAAAATCTCAAGACAGGAAAGGTTAGAGAAGAGGGCTCTTGGATTTACAGCTCGATAAGGCTTCCCCCGGAACGATAGAAATGGATTTTAGGTCCTTGGGCGTTAATGGGGGTTATTTATTTTAGTTTTAACTATGTCTGGCTAAAATTGCCTCAATTCACGACACCGATACCTGTCTTGCCTTACAGTATCCTCGTCTTGCTGGATTGTATGATACCTCACCAAATTAAATCTGGAATTAAGAACTAAATTCGCAGCCGATAAAACAGATAATCTACTATCCATCGAAAAGCTAGGGGAATCACCGTCCAGACAGAAAATTGGATCTGGGAGTAGTCGGTCGGCGTCTACTTAAGTAGAAGCATCTTCCGTATCTGCTTCCAGCTAGTCGAGTTTGGTGCAATATCGGCTTGGATTTGATAGTAGTAGATTCCCGAAGCCACAGATTCACCTAAATCATTTTTCCCGTCCCAGTAAGTAGCACGATCTCTCCCGAGGTAAGTCCCTGCTGGTTGATAGCCAATTTTCAATTGGCGGACCGGTTGTCCCTTGGCATTGTAGATCCAGAAAGTGACACTGGACGATTCGGCCAACTGGTATGGCAACCAGGTTTCTGGATTGAATGGATTGGGATAGTTCTGTTCCAATGCGTAGCGGTAAGGTTCATCTTCCCCTTCAAATTGAATCTGAATTAGAGGATTGATTTCGACGGGGATCAGTTGGCCTTTGGTCGTCACAAATCGCAGATTCTGCAAGTCTACGCTTTCTAAAGCCAAATCGACATCGGACTTGAGACGAAAGGTGATGGTTGCTAGAGATAGGTTGGTCTCAACACTAGATTGATTCGCGGCGGTACCTGGAGCCTTTACAGCGGCAATGTTCTCGATCCGGCCAGCACCGAATTTTGGCTTGACACGGTAATAGGCTTGTGGCGAATCGGCCTCTTTTAGAGGAGAGGTGCCAGTAGTACTAATATTGTCAACGCCATTAACGTTGATCAAACCACATAGATAAGGATCGTAGGCAACATCCAACTGATAACCTTGAATCAGATAATCCCTAGGTCGGGTTGAAGGTAAAGTTTTAGCCAAGACATCAACCTGGCACAGCCTCTCCCGGAAACCCCTATTTTCAACCTCAGAAATGGTTGCTTCTAAATGGACGCGAACTGGCTCCTGATCTACTGCCGTTGTTACTATGGCGGGAGCAGTTGCGGCTGTGGTGTAGACTTCACCGAAGTGTTTTCCGACAAGCACTAAGTCAAAAATATCGACCAAGCTGTCACTATTAACATCCCCCGTCAAGTCATCGCCAGATTCGGCAAAGTGTTTAACCACCATCACCAGATCAAAAATATCGACCTGTCCATCGCTGTTGACATCCCAGGGTCTGGTCAACGGTTCAGCTAAACCGTAGATTCCATAACGGTTAGCAGGGAAAGTTATCAGTCCTGGATCAACTTTAATACTCGGATCGTCGATTTCGCTAGTGCTGGTCACTTTTACCCATTCCCCTCCAGGTTTACTTGCTGCAATCTGTGCCAGATTCTGATTTAACCGATAAACCTCGACCTGACGTGCTTCAGTTGGATAGGATAAGGAGATCTGAACCGGTTGGTTAAAGTTATCGGTGAATAGATCTTTAGCTTGAGTGACCGCGCTAAAGGATCTAACCTTATCGGATAGTGCTCCAGGAAGCGGAGGTAAATTATCGGTCGCTAATTTTTCGATGGTCATAGCATTAAACAGGGTTGGGTCTGTTGAAATGGCTTGGTGGCTAGCTCTAAACCGAGTTCCGTCAGTAAGGAGTACTGCTCCTCCTTTATTGGCAGAGATAACTGTCACATTTCGGTTTTTCGAAACCTTGAACCCCTCAATGCCGGACCGGCTGACCGAAGTCAGCGCATAGTAGTAGGTTACGCCCATATCGACGTTGGTATCAATGAACGTTGTTTCCGCAGTTGTCGTTAGGGTGATGAGATCAGAAGGTACTACTGCATTATCAATAGTAGGGGTATAGTCAGGAGCTGTGAATTTTCCAGTTATATCCTCTTCGACTACATCAAAATATTGATTAAAAATAGAAAGGAAAGCCACCAAAGCTCTTCTGTTAAGAATAGAAAGCATTACGGTATCAAAATCTGCACCGGTAAAATCTTTCTTTATATAGAGATATTCTTTGCCATATATAAAAAATTCATTTTGATTGAATTCGTCGGTAACTTCAACATCTGCCCACATAGATGAAGTCCATTTTTGGAGGATCCATCCTTGCAGATCATCGGGATCAAACCTGATTAGATGTGTTGTTAAACCTGAAAAAGTTTCTTCATCAGAATTTTGATATGTTGTTGGCCCTTCACTAAATACTATTTTTCGCAATCCGCCTCCATCGGTAGAAATAGATGGATTGTCAGATCGTTTGACGCCGACTGTGGCGATTAGTTGTTCAGACCGGTAGAGGTTATAACTGCTGGCCTTTTCGTCGGCTTGCCAACTGAGATCAACTCCCGTGCCGGAGAACGTCAACTTTGCTTGAAGATTCGTCGGTGCCGTTTCTAGCTGGCCTAGATCCACCACCAGCGTTCGCTGTACGACGTTGCTGACGTTGCCAGCCGCATCAATTGCTGATAAAACGAGTTGATTTGCACCAGAGACCAATTGAACCTCTACCTCTCGGATAAAATTGGCCCCTTGACCTTTATTGTCATTGGCGCTTACCGTATCTATCGCTTGCGGTTGGTTATTAACAATCAACGTAATGAAATCGGCGGCAACACTCGTGTTATCGCGATACTGAATGTTGATAGTGGACGCCAAGTCTTTGCTGTAGTTTGGTAGATCTACGAAATCGACCTCTGGTGGCTCCAAATCTAAAATATAGGTCTTGGGTGGTGAGAGCGGGCTTTGCAGTTGAGATTCACTTCGTGCAAAGGCTGCGACGGTATTCTCACCCTCTTCCAGAATAATCCGCTTAATAGCAAAAGTACCATCTGCCGAGGCCTTTACTACACCCATAGTGTTGTTGTTAACAAAGACCTCCACCATTAAATTCCGTTTTTTGTCCAGTGGGATTTTACCGGCCAGCGGGATCTCCGGTGAGTTTGTATAGATTTTACCGGATCTCTCATTGATGACGATCTCGTAGGCGGCCTCTTCGAATCCAATATCTTCTGCATCTATCCCGTCAGCTGAGTTGGCGGTTGTATCATCATCGACCATGACCACTTGACGGTTTCTGGAAGTGCGACTGGAGCGGCTGCGACGGCTTCTTCGACTACGGCGGGTCGGAGCTTTAGCTTCTTTGTCTAAAGCTGGATTTTTGAAACCGATGTTAATTTCCTGAGAACTGACCTCAAAACGGTTGGTAACAACAGTTTCGTTTTCAGAGGCGCCGTCTCTCTCTTTGACGATATAGAGTTGTACGCTATATCGTCCGCCTTTAATGGTTGTCTCTTTACCAACGATCAGTTCTG
>JASMLX010000274.1 GCA_030748495.1 Candidatus Poribacteria bacterium
CCTGTACTACATCCCCGCAGTATTGATGTCCTGAATTCATGGGATAATTGTAGTAGCCGCGGCCGTACTCGGTTCCCAGGTACCTGTGAACATCGGAGCCACAAATACCTGACACCTTCACCCGGACCAGAATTGCTGTTTTCATGTGATTAGACCTGGCTAAAAGTGGTCTCCTGTGCCAATCCCTGACCAGCATTGGGTTTGATCGAAGATCGAGATCTTTCCATTTCCGTTAACCTACTAGGGATGTTGCATCACCGGAGGTCGACGGAATATAACAATAATTTTAGCGTTTGTAAAGGCAGGAAATCAGAGTCAGCAACTTCAAGCATTAACCGAGATCCGTCATCAAGCTGAACATCATCAATCCTGACACACAACGAAATCCGAAGCCGTAGCCCCTATGCCCCGGATCGAGGTTGTAGCGGCGAGCTACGCGCAGGGAATCAGCAGAGTCGAACCAACCACCACCCCGCAACACCCGGCTGGAGCCGCTGCCCGGTCCTGGTGGGTTCTTCGCTGGCGATTTACTGTAGTAATCAGAGCCATACCAATCCGCACACCATTCCCAGACGTTGCCGGCCATATCGTATAGATCATAGCCATTAGCCTCGAAACCTCCTATTGGTGAGCATTTATCCCACTTGTCGATACCATCAATACCACTATAATTAGCATTATCATGGCTAATTGCACCTCCCCATGGATAACGTTTGCCTATCAAGCCTCCACGCGCTGCGTATTCCCACTCTGCTTCTGTCGGCAGCCTTTTTCCTGCCCACTCGGCATAAGCCCTGGCCTCATTCCAGGTCACATACACCATTGGATAATCGTCACCCGGCGAATACTGGGCTACATCATTCCAATCGCCACCATAGTTATATCCACTCTGATTGACAAACTCTCTGAATCGACCCGACGTCACTTCATTGACATCCATATAGAATCCATCCAGTTTCACTGCATGTCTTGGCCGCGCATCGTCCATCCAAAACTCCGGCTCATTTTTAGTATCTCCCATTCTAAACGACCCAGCCGGGATCAACACCATTTCGGCTCTATCTTTCTCCCAGAGGATCTCTTTTTCAGGACCAGCATCAGCGACAACCTCAGCTGTAACTAAATCCTTGACAGCCTTTTCGTCATCATCAGCAATCTCCTCACCACATCCCACAACCAACAGAACTAACAACACCCAACTAAATTTCCGCATCATACTCCTCCAATAGGTTCTTGTAATCATGGTGTACTTGCTTCTGGGGCTCCTGACTCATTTCGACTTCCCCATCTTAGACTACCCCCACCCCCACACATCAGCAATTAGCCGAGATCAAGGGGGCGATCGTTGTTTCAGCGGTTTAAAGCATCCCTGATAGCCAATCCTTAACCATCCTCGAATGGCTTCGTGCTGTTTCATGACCTTTCTTGACGTCTTTGCTCACTCCTGCTATGATTCCCCCTCAAAACTGTAACAATGTAGGTAACAATGTTCGATCCGGGACAACTCTATTTTCTCGTCGTTGGTGTTATTTTTCTCATGATTGTTGGTAGTGTCATAGGTTTAATATCAAGATTCATTGAAAAAAAGAGAGTGCTGAAGCTTGAAGACACTTCAAAAGATATAGGTTTTTCTTATTCTAAATCGGAGGATGAAACAATTCCTAACAACAACCACTATCCTCATCTCTTCTCTCAAGGACATGCCCAAAAAGCATGGAATATTATGGAAAACGAAACTGAAAATGGAGATCTAATTAAAATTTTTGATTACGAATATACAGAAGGTGGTGGAAAAAATCGTAGAACATATGATCAAACAATATGCTTGTTCTCTTCTCTTCAAATAGACTTACCGGCTTTTCATCTACGTCCAGAAAACATTTTTAACCGGTTTTTAAGTGATATGGGTCTGGCAGGGTATGAAGATATTGATTTTGAATCAAATCCAGATTTCTCTGATCATTATCTGTTAACAGGAGAACTGGACGCGGAACAACCTCGGCATGATAACGAGGGAAAAGTAAGGAATATTTTTAATGAAAATGTGTTAGATTTTTATGAGAAAAATGTCGGTTTATGCACTGAAGCTATGGGTAACACGCTTATCTACTACAGGCATAATAAAAGGGTTTCGCCTGAAAATATTGAGGGTTTCCTAAAAGAAGGAATAAAGGTTCTTAGTCTATTCACCACTTCCCAGTCAGCCAAAGGTGAGCCACCACAAGCACATAGTCAGATCGAACCACCGGAGCATAATCAGAATCAGCTAGGAGAAAGCGATGAGGTACTGTATCCAGAAAGCCCTATGCCGTGGTACATTAGAAACTATATTGATGTCTTAAAAAGATATGTATTATTTGATGGGCGAGCTTCTAAGCGGGAATTTTGGTGGTTTACGTTAATTAATTCGATAATATCTTTTTGTGTGTTGCCGGCGATAACAGCAATTTTGGGCGTGTTTATTGGGTTTAAACCGTCGTTAGCACAGATCTACAACCTTGCGGTGTTTCTTCCATCGCTGGCGGTCGGAATTCGCAGAATGAAGGATACTGGTCGCAGTGGATGGTGGGTGTGTGTACCGATTATTAACATTATGTTCTGGGTTTCTGCTAGTGAGCCTAGGGACAATCAATATGGTCCTCCTCCACTGGCTCCCAAATAGATTTGTTGTTGCACAATTTAATGCTTGTTTCGCATTCATACTTCCCTCCATAGCTTTCTGACAATATAACAGACGACGCTTCAAGTGCCATCCTCCAAACCAATCAACGGTACATCTTGGCTATTGAACTGTTATATTGCTACCTGCGCAAAGGCCGTTAGCTAATCCCTTGAACCGTCCGGAGTGGCTACGAGCCGTGTTTGTAGCTCAGTGGTAAAGAGAAAATCAAGGCAGGTCTGCAACACATCGAAATCCGATGTTGGTGTTCCTATAAGTCGGAGCGAGGTTGAGGCTACGGTAAGCCACCCGCGGAGAGCGAATATTGTCGGTATACGACCCACCCCGCAATACCCGGTATTGACCCGTGTCCGGCCCTAGTGGGTTCTTAGCTGGCGATTTACTAAAGTAATCAAATCCATACCAGTCTCCACACCATTCAAAATCGTTGCCCGCCATGTCGTATAGTCCATAGCCGTTGGATTCTAAACTGGCGACTGGCGCAGCATGAAACCATTCGTCTCTTCCACCTATCCCAGTAAAATTAGTATGGTCACGTGCTACAACGTACGCTGTATCATCTCCCCAAAGATAACGTTTGCCGACTAAACCTCCACGTGCTGCATATTCCCATTCCGCTTCTGTTGGCAGTCTTTTCCCCGCCCACGTTAGGCCATGGCATCATGCCAATCAACTCCTACTACGGGTTGATTGAGTTGATTGAAGGGGTGGGATGGTCCCCTATGCCCCGTTTGTTCGGTAAAGATACCTTAAGCGATGCTCAAACCACCATCAACTCACTGAATGCGGCCATCGACTTCATCAACGACCAACGCTCCAACCTAGGTGCAGTGCAGAACCGATTGGGTTTTGCCAACTCCAACCTGATGTCGAGTATCCAGAACACCGAATCTTCTCTCTCCACTATCCGTGACGCCGA
>JASMLX010000275.1 GCA_030748495.1 Candidatus Poribacteria bacterium
AGTATACGGGAGAGTGAAAGTCTAGGCAGGTATAACTCCAATCAGTTGCGGGATATTGTAGCAGGTTAGTATGATGGGCGAAAGTGTAGCTGATTTGACTTGGAGACTAAATCCTCCTCTGCTACAATCAGGGACTAACATGAGAAACCGCATGAAAAATCGATACCTTTCCAGATTCATTCTTTGGTTACTACTGATTCCTTTCTCCAGTTGGGCTAATGATAACCTGGATCTTGGTATTCCTGCCCGTGATGGCCAACTGGTTAACCGAACCGGATACGCTTTCCTCTACTCCGAGAAGCATGAGCAGCCTTTGTGGGTCAGTTACAAACTAACTAAGGCTGAAGTACAGAACAAGGTGGCTAAGCGTAAAGATAACTTTCGCCTGGATCCAGTTATCAAGACCGGGTCAGCCATCTTGGCTGATTACAAAGGATCTGGCTATGATCGTGGTCATCTAGCCCCAGCGGGTGATATGGCCTGGTCTAAGGAGGCTATGTCGGACAGTTTCTTCCTGACCAATATGAGCCCGCAGGTGCCAGGACTCAATCGAGGAATGTGGCGTATTCTGGAGGAACAGATCCGTCAATGGGCGCTGAAGGAGCAAGAACTTTACGTTATCACTGGCCCCATCATTCGTCCTAACTACAAGACCATCGGGCCTAACAAAGTGACCGTACCGCAGTGGTACTACAAGATCATCGTTGATTACCATCAACCTGAGATCAAGGCACTGGCTTTCATGATCCCTAATCGCAAGCCACAAAAATCGCTACAGAGTTTCGTTGTCAGTATTGACAAACTGGAGGAGGTAACACAACTAGACTTCTTGAATCTGTTACCAAAGAAGGTACAAGTGCAACTGGAAGCAAAGGTGAACCTGTCTCAATGGAAGCTGCCTGCAACTAAAGCTGGTCAGCCAGACAAGTCAAAGGTGAGTAAGAGTGAAGCAGAGACCGGTGGTAAATATTGGATTAGTAGCACCAATAAACGACATAATTCAACCTGTCGATATTATCAGAAGTCAAAAGGCCGGTTGGGTAATAAGGATGAAGGCGTAGCCTGCAAGGTTTGTGGTGGCTAATTCTACTGAAATGAAACGATTATTAATCTCGCTCTTGTTAGCTATATTGGTGACTCTCCCGATTAGGGCAAAGAAATGGGCTCTGCTGACAGGCCTCAACAACTATCCCAATGACATTAGCCCACTACGATATTGTGTGGCTGATGTGGAAGCCTTCCGTCAGGCTCTAGTTAATATGGCTGGTTTCAAAGAGGATAAGATCTTCCTGATGACAGATCAGATGGAGCCAACCAACATTAATGTCATCATGCGGTTAGGTCTTCTGGCCAAACAAATTCAGCCTGAAGATACCTTTGTCTTCTATTTTTCTGGTCACGGTATCGTTAATGATGGTAGTTCCTTCCTGTTGGCGGCTAACAGTAATACGGTTACCCAAGACACCTTGGAAATGAGTGCGGTTCCATTGGGTCGAGTCAGCAAGATTCTGTCATCAGTCAAGGCTCAGCAGTTACTGACGGTGGTAGATGCTTGTCGTAACAATCCTGAGACAGGCCTTAGTGATGCAGATAATGTACTGACCGATGATTTCTCCAAGGGCTTTAAAATTCGACGTAGCAGTAGCAACGGGGGCCAACCGAGCGTCAGCGCGACCTTGTATGCCTGTATAATGTTGGTGAGAGGGCCTACGAATGGACAGAGAAGGGCCACGGAGTATTCAGTTACTATTTTACGCAGAGCAATGTGGTAGAGTGGGCTGAGACTTATCGAAATAAAAAGCAGACACCTTGGTTGAGCTTGCAAGGTGGTGCTAAGCTAGTCTTAGCTGAGGGCGTTGATAAGGTTGAAGGGATAGCTCCACTAAAGACTCTCAGTTCTATTGAAGCTGAAGCCGAAATGTGGGCTATGGTCAAGGATTCGGATGATCCAAATGACATAGAAGAGTTCTTGGCGTTGTTTCCCGATGGAAAATTGGCTGCTGTTGCTAAGTTCAAATTTAAAAGGTTGCAATCGAAAGTGGGGAAACCAATCTCTCCTGCCAAGAAGACTCAAATAAAACCTAATAAACAAGATATTTCTGAAGTTACTGGATCTAAGGATAGATCTGGTATGGTAGTGATACCAGCTGGTCCATCAGTACCAGCCTTCTACATAGATAAGTATGAGGTGACAAACGCTCAATACCGTAAGTTTGTCCAAGTCACAGGGCATAGGGAACCACCGTATTGGCATGATCCAAAATTCAATCAACCCGACCAACCAATAGTAGGAGTTAGTTGGCATGATGCAATTGATTATGCTGAATGGGCGGGCAAACAGTTGCCGACTGAGAAAGAGTAGGAATGGGCTGCCCGTGGTGGTTTAAAAAGCAAAGATTACCCTTGGGGTAACGATGTGGTTTTGGCCCGTGATTATGCCAACTATGATGGCACAGATGGCAAAGGTAAGTGGAAATATTGTGCTCCAGGAAGTTTTTCGACCAATGGATATGGGCTGTATGATATGGCCGACAACGTTTGGGAATGGTGTCAGGACTGGTATGATATCAAGGAACGCGAGCGGGTGTTGCAGGGTGGTTATTGGAGCAACGATGCTAGACCCCTACGGGTAGATTACCGCCGCAGCCGCCTTCCGGATCATAGGGGCAACAACGTCGGATTTCGTTGTGTGGCAGGATTGCGTTAATTACCCTTGAACCGTGCGAAGCACGGGCCTTTACAAGCGACGAAGAAGCGACCTTTACCACTGGTCAATCAGCCAGAAACCTACTCTCAGGCGTTGCCGAACCGAGCGTGAACTGAAAAAACAGGAGAATTGAAATGGGAAAGTATTTGTCTTTGGTTGGTGTTCTGTTAAGATTGGTTGGTTTTCATCTGGGGCCTAAGGTTGAGGCTGAGGTGTTGCGTTATGTTTCACCGGTTTTACTACTGGGAATAAATGTTGACTTTGGCGGAGGCGGCGGACTTGAATTCTATCCCTCCTTATCGGCACAGGTGACGGGCTGCTATTGACGATTATAGTTCTTGGTCAATTGTGGAAGCTACTCGTGGGTATCAATTGAGTTTGGGTCATCCAAGCAATCTCTACATTGACCTTCAGGGTGGCATAGTACCGTGGCCTTATGGGGCTGGGGCTGGAGTTGGCTGGGCTTGGCAACCCAGCACTAAAGTAAGTTCTATCCGTGGCAAACTGTTCTGGCCTTCTCCGCTTGGGCTAGGAATCGAATATGACAGCAGTAAGCGTTTGAAACCATATCTTTATGCTGTTCCAGCAGGTATTATGGCGGCTGCTGGTGCTTAATCGGCCATAAAGACGGCGAGAAGCCGATCCAGATAGGTTAAGGATTAGCCACTAGAACAGCCACCGTTGCCGAACCGACCGAGCAAGGATCTCGGCTAATAGATGTCCGATAAGCGTATTTATCGCCGTTATAAAGCTACCTCGGCCATATTGGAACGCCAAACCGTAGCCCTGGAGATGGCGGTGGCAAGGCTCAACTTGTTGATTTCGGAGGCCACTAATAGCATTGGTCAGGTTGATGCTGTTCTGTACAGGGTCAAGCGACAAAACACCTT
>JASMLX010000276.1 GCA_030748495.1 Candidatus Poribacteria bacterium
GAAGAAACCTTGCATTAGAATGCCTCATAATGCTCTCACTGCTTGGTGAGAGGTCAAAAAGGCCGAACTGAGGTTAAATTAATGGCTCTTAGTGCTAGGGACAACATTATAGCTAGGAAAAAGAGACCGATTTCCACCCGTGAGAGCCAACTCCGAGCCACCGTATTGGTAGTTGGCTACCGTGCGCTAAGGGCTGACAGTGCTCATGATACCACCAAAGACAGTGGATAGAATATCACCTATTCCCGTCCCTATTAGTTCTCTATTGGCATCGGTTCGTTTCCTCTGTAACATTAAAATGGCTATCCTGTTTACCGGGGCCTATCTCTATTGACGCTATTTTCAATCAAGCCTCTGCCTTAGGTAAGATACATCTCTCTTCTCTTTTGTCCTTGAGACTTCTTATATATTTAGCAAAGGTATTGAATATGAGCAATATATTTGAAGTTCAAAGGCATATCAAAACAAAAAAGGTAGGGTTGTAAATTGAGGAATCACCAATAAGTCAGCCTGATCGATCATTTTCAATTCCCTCCGTTTTTTCCGTGTTGACCGCTGCTTAAAATTCTCATATAATGGTAGTGTCACGAACCGAGTTGGCCGATGAGGGTCTTTTATTTCCCGTGCCTGCAGTAAATTAAGTTTTGACATACCACAAGTAGGCTGTGAATAGTCGAACGGTTTGCCTCTGGTATGGATGGAACACTGTTTTAACAAGCAATACCCAATGGTCTTAGCTCCAGATATCTGTTCTGTTTCTCCAGATCTGTTCCTACCCCATCTTTCCAGGGATAGGGTAATTGCAGAACTGGGGGCAGACGTTGGAAACACGGGACAACGTTTGATTCAAACCATCCCGAAGTATCGAGATACCGCAATTTACCATCAACTGTATCTGCCCTTGAATTGGTGTCCAGATCGATTTTATCCTGTCCTGATTGAGTACGCAGGTAATGGGCCTTACCAAAATGAGTACGGTGACCATTGTTCCGGTCTGCTCGAGGATAGCAAACTCGGTTATGGCATCTCGGCGGGTTACGACTTTATCTGGCTTTGCCTGCCCTATCTAAACCAATTGGGAACAGCCAACATTCGCCGATGGTGGGGCGATCCTCCTAACTACGACCCTACCCGAACGCTGGACTATTGCCAATGGGCAGTAGATTGGGCTTGTCAACGGTACGGTGGAGATCCAGACTCCTTGATTCTGACAGGCTTTTCCAGAGGGGGCATTGCCTGCAACTATCTGGGATTGCACAATGATCGAATCGCTCAACTCTGGCGGGCCTTTATTGTTTACGGTCACTACGATGGTGTGGTTGAAAGTTGGGGATACCCCGCAGCCGACTGTGACTCTGCCCTTCAGCGGTTGAGTCGATTGGGAACGCGCCCCCAGTTTATCTGCCACGAAGTTGTGAGCCAGAAAAAAGGGAAATCAGGCCGGATCGGATTGGCAGACACCCGAGACTACTTGAACCGTTGGGCCCCTCAGGCTGACCTCTGTTTTTGGGAAACCGGTTTCAGGAATCACAACGATGGCTGGGTCTTGCGGCCCTCACCCGCCAGAACAGCTTTGCGGGCGTGGTTACGCTCAGTGGTAGAAGATAAATCAAATGCTGAGGGTTAAACGGTTTGAAGTTTACTAACGCAATTTTGTCTCAACCCGTAAACATGCTGGTACTTTCACCTGCTTGAATCTGAATCAAAGGTTTTATGTTAAGGTGTTATCATACTGAACGTTCAGTCAGAAAAAAGAGAGAAATATAGATGCAATCACCACACAGCGTTAAATTTTCGGGATTTCGACCCTCTGTTATGGGTCGAAACGGAATGGTAACTTCAGGGCACCCTTTAGCATCACAGGCTGGCGTCCAAACCATGATGGCTGGTGGCAACGCCATTGATGCAGCGATCGCGACAGCCGCAGCCCTGGGGGTGGTTGAACCACACAGTTCCGGTGTTGGCGGCGATGGATTTATCCTGATCTACCAGGCAGAAACCGGTACCATAACCGGTGTCAATGCCACTGGTCCGGCCCCTTATGCGGCCAATAGAGACCTCTATCTTCAGCAGGGAGGTATCCCGATGAAAGGGATTCTCAGCGTCTCTATCCCTGGATTAGTTGACGGTTGGCTGCAGGCGCATCAGCGTTACGGTATCCTCAAACTGGACCAGGTTTTCGATCCGGCGATTTCACTATGTGAGAATGGATTTCCCATCAGCCATAAGTTCGCTAACGCACTGAGAGGCGAACATCCGCGTTTTGCCGAGGATCCCTACACATGTGCAATTTTTACCGATGATGGGCAACCGTTGAAGGCGGGAGAGATACTCTACCAGAGAGATCTGGGTGGCACACTGAAGGAGATTGCTGCCAAGGGGCGTGAAACCTTCTACCAGGGTGAGATCGCGCAGGCGATGGTAGCATTCAGCCAGGCATACGATGGCCTGCTGACGGAAAAAGATCTGTTAGACTACCAGGCCAGTTGGGTGGATCCGATTCATACCACTTATCGCGGTTACGATGTTTATGAAATGCCACCCAACTCTAGCGGTCATATCTTGTTGCAGGAGCTGAATATTGTGGAACATTTCGACCTACAGTCGATGGGGTGTAATACAGCGGAGTGTGTCCATCTGATGGTTGAAGCCAAGCGACTATCGTTCGCTGACCGGGAGAAGTACGTGGCAGATCCGGATTGGGTCGATATCCCGTTAGAAGGGATGTTATCCAAAGCCTACGCAGCCCAGCAAGCCGAACGTATTGATCCCAGTCAGATGCTGACCGAGGTAGTAGCCGGAACACCGGAGCAGTTCGAGGATACCACCTGTTTCTGTGTCGCTGATCGATGGGGTAATGCGGTTTGCGTTTTGCAGAGCATCCAGTCAGGGTTCGGCTCTAGCCTAGTAGCTGGCGATACAGGCATTCTGCTGAACAACCGCATGACCTACTGGCATCTTGAGGCCAACCATCCGAACTGCCTGATGCCGGGTAAACGGGTGCGCCATACGATGAATCCGGTGATCGTACTGAAAGACGGTCGGCCGTTCCTGATCTGCGGCACACCAGGCGCAGATACGCAAGTGCAAACCAACCTGCAATTGGTAACCCACATTATCGACTTTGGCATGACGCCTCAAGAAGCAGTAGAAGCCCCTCGCTGGCGCAGCCTGCAAAACCCGATGGAATCGACAGTCCCCCATACCTGTGCTGATGTTCTACAATTGGAGGATCGGTTTAGCCACCAAACCCGTCAAGGGCTAGCTGAAAAAGGGCATGATCTCCAAATTTTAGGAGACTGGGATGGCCCTGGTAATGCCCAAGTGATCATGATCAACCATCATCCTTACGCACTGATTGGTGGCGCTGACCCACGACGAGACGGATACGCTATTGGGTGTTAATATCGCTAGTTTCCTTGCATTCCTTCCATTGCCCGACGATCAGGCTGCCGGTCTCAGATCCGGCCATTGGCTAGAAGCCATTTCAAAACTGCCTCAATGTAATCAGGATGCAAGCAAGGTGAAAGAAAGCTGGGTAGATCTGAATTTCT
>JASMLX010000277.1 GCA_030748495.1 Candidatus Poribacteria bacterium
CTCTATGCTGCATTTTTGGACCAAAAACCGCATTAAATAAAATTAGAACCCAATTAGCAGGGGTAAAAATATCTTGGCAATTCTTTATATTACTAAACTCGGAGCCGCCGTTAGAAAGGATGGAGAACGATTACAAGTTCATTTCGAAGGGGAACTACTGACCAGTGTTCCCTTACGTGAAATTGAACGTGTCATTTTGCTTGGACCAATACAAATGTCCGCTGCTATGCAACACACCCTTTTAAAGCGGAACATCCCAATCATTTTTGCTAGCTCCCGAGGTCGTTATCGGGGCATTTTATCTCCCGTTCCAGAAAACACCCAACTTCTACTTCAACAGGTTTCCCAATACCATAATTTCGATTATCGTCTTCAAACCAGTAAGATGATATTAGCCTGCAAGATCCGCTACCAAAGAACAATCCTTCGCCGCCGTGCACAGACACTTGTGGACCATCAATTGACACAAGCGGCAGATCAGATCCACGATTTGTTATCAGGTCTGAAGAACGCGACAACAATCGAACAGTCAATGGGATTTGAAGGTCAAGCTTCGGCCGTTTATTTTGGTGTTCTAGGTCGTTGCTTCCTGCCGCCGACAGTCGAGTTCACCCATCGCAATCGTCGCCCTCCCAAAGATCCGGTCAATTCACTACTAAGTTTTGGTTATATGCTGTTGATGAGTGAAATCGTTGGTGTCTTAACCGGACTTGGCTTGCACGTTGGCCTGGGGTTTCTACACCAAGTTGCGGTCAATCGTCCATCTTTAGCCCTGGATCTAGTCGAAATCTTTCGACAACCTGTCGTTGATCGACTGGTGCTGAGGCTGTTTAACAGACGAATCCTCAGTCCTTCTGATTTCGTACCAGCCGAAAAGAATGGTGTTTGGTTAAAAGATGAAGGCCGAGGTTGCTTTCTGAGTGCCTACGAACAAGCCCTTACTTCTCATTTTCAACACCCACAGCGGAGAAATAAGAAAACAACCTTTCGTCAATTGATTCGAGATGAGGCTTCATTATTTCGCCGTTCGATTTCCGAACAGCAAATCTTTTCCCCACTTAGCCTGGATCTATAACAATGGTTTATTTAATCGCTTATGATATTTCAAACAATACCGATAGAGCTCGGACCTACCGATTTCTACTGGGCTGGGGACGGAGAATTCAGAAAAGCCTTTTTGAGTGTGACTTAAAAACGGACGAAATAGATCAGGTTAAAAATGGGCTACATAGTTTTATCAACCCGGACACTGATCGGGTGCATATCTATCGTCACTGTGCTGATTGTTGCAACCAGATAACAGCCTTCGGCTCCTCGATTGAAGCAGTTACCCCAAGCATGATCCTGATCTAAAATGTATCTATAAAAAATTTAAACAGGGCTGCAATTCTTCAAATCAGATCGCATTGAATAGATTAGCAACCAAGAAGAAGGGTTGGAGATAGCGTTAATTCAGCTACAGATCAGGCCCTGTATCATGGTCTTGAAAGCTTGATTTGCAGATTAATCAGAACTGAGCGCGGAGGGCTACAACCGGTCGGACTCAGCCCATCGAACTTAAAATCTAATTTTAACTACAGCCAAGGAGAATTCAATGAAATCAATCTTTACCCCCGGTACAGCCTACACACGCCAACAAATTCGACAAGGTGTTGGTGGCGGCAGCCTACAAACCTATCTGCCCAGACTGAATGGCCGAGTTTTGTGTGCCTGCCTCAACGGTCCTATGAATCTAGTGCCGGATGTCATCTGTGTTGGCAAACGGCCGAATACCATTAAAACGGCAGAAATGCTTTGCCAACAAGGAGATGATCTACCAGTCTTTGTCAAAGAAGTAGCAGGCCGATGGATCTACCAAGGACAATACAAAGTTAAGAATTGGAGTGATGACATCGAGACCTTGATTTATTACCGGCAGAAAACACAACGTCCGGAGTTAACAAGAATCATTTTTATGGAAAAAGTTTCAGACTAAAAAGAAAAGGACAGAATACTGGTTAAATAGTTAACAATACTACCAATGCGAAATCAACCCGCCGCAGAGGCTAATCTGAATCAAGAGTGGTACTACGATGACAGATGTTACTACAGCTACGTCCTGATGAATGGAAGTTTGGAGAAGCTAAGGGAAGTCAAACGTCAACTGCAGTCGAATCAGATCTGGTGTCACCTGACAGGTAAGAGTCATAAAGCGGCGAGCAATGGGAACCAATATCAGTGGTATCTCCGGGTTAGTAACAGCCAACAGAGTTTAACCCAATCGCCCCCAGTTCAGAAGGTGGAATCTGTTTTAGGTCAGGTGTTAGGAGGCAAAGAGAATCAGACGGGCAACCAGGCCAAACTGGTCTCGATTGAAAGCTCTGTTCTGACCAAACAGCTATTAGCAACGGAGAAAGAAGTTAGTCTTCAAAAGCAGATCGTGCGGCAGCAGAAGAAACAACTGGCTTTCCTGCAAAGTGAATTATCGGACACGAAAGCACAAGCAAGCCAGTTAAAACAAGAAAGCAATGATTGGTCTATACAAGAATTAAAGCGATTGCAGCAGAAAAATGAGATACAAGAGCAGGAATTATCCAATCTGCTGACCGATAATCTTGACGTACAACAACAAAGGGACGATCTGGCTGTACAACTAGAGAATCAACAGTTCATCCAAAATGATTTAGAATCCAAATTGTCTGAAGCGAAAAGAAGCTTGGAAATAACAAAGTTGACAGTCGATGTAGTTGACCAAACAACAGTCGGATCAAGTCTGATCAAACATTTACTGCCGGGTTTGCAACTTCTCCGTGGTTCGGATCAATTTCTTTTTTCGCACGAGGTTAAAGAACCGGCTCAAGCTTTGTCAGTGTTATACAAACTGGAAGTTGGTCAAGCAATAGAGTCAGAACGGGTCAAAACGGCCCGGTCCTGGTGGGAAATATCGCAAAAGATCAATTATGGTGATGGAGGGGCAAAGGGCCGAATCTATTACCGGCCACCAAGTCAGCTGGAGAGCAAATGTGAGGTAATCATCTCCTACAAAAAATTCCAGAGGCAAGACATTAAATGGATGCAGAAGAACTAGCAACAGGCGCCGAAACCAATGGCCGCAAAGTGGCACAAATACTCAGCGCCGTATAATCCTCGTGCAGCGGACCAAATATCTCCGCTGTTTAGTTCAACCATAGTATAAAACCAAACCCACCTCATTTGATCAAAATACTGCCTGTCCATGTTCTGATCATATCGAAATAAACCTGGCCGAGTAGGGACCCAGACACTACTATCAGTAGATTCGAAGATTAATCTAACCCCCGACAGTGCCATATCATAAGTTTCCGTGACCATCTCTCTATTGATACGACTGATGGCATGCGGCATACCAATCCATAAGTTTCCCGGTTGATCAACGGCCATGGTGTTAAAATTATCCTTTGGTAAACCA
>JASMLX010000278.1 GCA_030748495.1 Candidatus Poribacteria bacterium
CCACATGTTAATGAGTTCGCTGAAACAGACCCACTAAGTAACCAGGACAGTGCAGGAGTGGATCAGGCTGTGGTCTACCTGTTCCGTGTAGACCATCCAGCCAAGGAATTGGTAGAAACTGGCCGTACCTATACCGATCCATAAGGAGGGTTTCAGATGCTGACGCCAGCAGGTTTAGAGGTGCAGATTTTCGTTGATCCTAAAGACGCTAAGAAGTTCTCAATCTTGCCTCTTGTTTACACTGGTGAGGTCTGCTCGGGCTAAGTCTAAAACCGGTCTGTAAAAACGTGAATGCTTAAGCCTACCCCGTCAATTTCACCTTTAAGGTGGCTGGGTAGCCCTAGAAGGGGTTTTGTTTCTTGCTTAAGGAAAGAAAAGAGGTCGCCCCCCCTAAGAACTAATCCTCGTGCGTTTAGCCTTTTGATGAAGGTGGGTTATTCTACGCTGTCAACAGGCAGAACTAGCCCTTGAAATAACACTGTTTGGGACGATTGATACGATGCTGGTTAGCAGATAACCATTATTGACCGTTCTTGCTCAGTACAGCAACGCCTGCGAGCCGTATTTGTGGCTGATTGACCAGTGGTAAAGATCGCTCCTTCGCCGCTTGTAAAGGCCCGTGCTTCGCACAGGTCAGGGGAGAAATAGTATCTAGATACTATTTCCTACTTCGATCCTGACGCACATCGAAACCCGCAGAGGAAGTACCTATAAAGCGGAAGGCTGTTGAAGCGGGCAGCTACCCACAGGGGACTAGCAGTGCCGTTCCAAGACCCGCCCCGCAACACCCGCCTAGAGCCTGTGCCCGGCCCTGGCGGATTCTTTACTGGAGAACTACTATAATAGTTCTCCCCATACCAATCCTGACACCACTCATAAACGTTACCGGCCATATCGTATAATCCATATCCATTCGCCGCAAAACTTCCTACCGGTGAACATCTATTCCATTTGTCCTTACCACCAGTTCCACGATAGTTGGCATCGTCGTGCGTTATCTCATCTCCCCATGGATAACGTTTTCCTACCAAGCCTCCACGGGTCGCATATTCCCACTCCGCTTCTGTTGGCAGTCGCTTACCTCCCCACTTAGCATAAGCCCTGGCATCATTCCAACTCACATACACCATTGGATACTCGTCTCCCGGCGAAAACTTGGCTATAGAATCCCAATTGCCACCATATTTATACCCACTCTGATTGACAAACTCTCTAAACTGACCTACCGTCACTTCACGAACATCCAGATAAAAGGCATCCAGTTCCACTCTATGTACTGGCCTTGAACGCTTCATCCAGTCCTCTGGCTCATTCTTCGAATCCCCCATCTCAAACGAACCTGCTGGTATCAGTGCCATCTGCGAGTTGTCTTTTTCCCATTCTATCATCCCCTGGTTCCTCCCGTCCTTATTGAGACTGGACCAAAATTGGAATCATATGATAGATGATACTTGCCCTAGCAAAAGGCTGTCCGGGGTTTATGTTTTTGTTGGCGCTCACATTCCGAGCAATGTGCCGATTGACAATGCACTTTTTGACTATCTCAGCCTGCAGTCACGGTCGTCGACACAACGCCTAATAGCTGCCTTGATGGCCAATTAACAAACCAGGACAATGTCTTGCCATTCATAGTTGTTTTTTTAAATCATCGACGGCCTTACAGTGCCGAAAATGTATGTTCTTTGATGTTGGTTCGTAACCTTTCCACGCGTAGGGATCTATCCCTGAAACAGGTATAACACTACGACGGTCAGCCGTGGCAGGACTTTCACCATCTTTGACACTCCAAGGTAAGAGCGACCATGCATTGCAATAGTGGTTCACTAACACTCTTCGGTACGTCTGCCCCCGATTTTTGCGCGAGCGATGAAGCAAATAGCCATTGAAGAAGACAACTGTTCCTGTTTTAACTTCAATTGGCACCTCAAGTGTTTCATCAAAACCATAACTTTCCAAATCTGCCCCATCAAATTCCTCCGGATTACCATGGGGTTTCTGCGAGTAAAGATAACCCATTTGGTGTGAGCCAGGAATTACCCAGAGACAACCGTTCTCAACCGTAGCATCATCCATAGCAATCCAACCTCCTATTAGGGATCTATCGCGTGTTGGAATATATATCTCGTCCTGATGCCACGATTGACCTTGAAACCCAGACGGCTTCACAAACAACATTGATTGCATACATTTAACACTACCATCCCAAAATGGGATGTGGGCCGCAGTAATTTGACTTAAAACCCCGCAAAGTTCAGGGTGTTTTACATATTTTTCCATGATTGGACTGATGAAATGGGGTTGATGGATACATAAAATATTCGCTAAAACTTGATCGTCGCTTAGGTTGTCAGAAACCGGTTGAACGGCTTCACATGGATATCCGCCACGAGCAATACGAACAGTATCTTCGCGTAATTCTTCGATTTCATCGGACTCAATTAAGTTTGGTACCGAAATATATCCGTTGTCAATAAAGAACTGAACTTGATTGTCTGACAGTTTTTGAGGGACACTAATTCTGCTCTCATGCGATATTTCTGTCATGTTTTTGTACTCCTAATTAGACCTCTACACCAGTTTGTTTTTGGATAGAAGATCCTTTAATTCAAGTTTGTAACTTGTTTCCAAAGACCATTGCTTTAGAAATGGCTAGCCAGAGGTTTGCGGCGGTTGAAAGCACGTCGGCTACTGGATCGTTGTTGATTTTGCCAGTGTAGGGGCAGAAAGTCAAAGGTATTGGCCCAGGCCTGCTTGAAGTATTGATCAGAAGCAGAAAGCAAGAACCAGCCAGGACGGCCGACAGGTCGACTATTGCCCCCGGTTTTAGGCATGATTTGAATACATATGCCGTAATAGCCGTGGCCCAACGAGGCAGGTGATCGCCCACCCCCCATCACCAGTTCAGTTGCTAAAACCCACACCACCGTCAAATATCTTGTCACTGTGATCATCCTCCTTGACAGTTGTTTTTGAGTCCTATAACATTACATTATTACATTAGCTGTTAGGAGAATCACAGTAATGACGAACAATTGGAAGTTTAGTTTTTTGCTCCTATGGATGTTAGTGCTGACTCCATATCTAACATTTGCTCTTAGAATTGATTTCGATGATCCAAAAGATATCCAAGACTGGGAATTAGGTCCCAACGCTACGGCCAAGGTTTCGGACGGTCATCTGGAGTTGAAATGCGCAGGTGGAGACACCGGTATTTATTTTGGTGATCCTAAGTGGACTGATTACAAAATGGAAGTCAAGGCCAGAAAAATCGCCGGGCCCTACTTTCATCTCTTTACTCGGGTTCACAAGCCAACGGCTGATTTCTACTTTATGGAAATCAGTTATAACTCACACACTAACTCAGTATTTGTCTTTGCAGGTGGTACCGGTAAAGAGATTACCGGTGGTGTACGGC
>JASMLX010000279.1 GCA_030748495.1 Candidatus Poribacteria bacterium
AATTGTGTAGAAGCTGGTCGGACCTATACCGATCCACAGGGAGGGTTTGAGATGCTGACGCCAGCAGGTTTAGAGGTGCAGATCTTTGTGGATCCTAAAGACGCTAAGAATATTCCTGCCGAGTTGAAGGAAAGGATGGAGAAAGAAATTACGAGTAAAGGTAATATGTTGTAGTTCTTCGCTCATCTCAGGTTATCTTAATAATCTTGAGTTTGGACGGCATCAGGCCATCCCCTCATTCTTACCACTTTTGAAGGTCACTTGTAATGTCCTTAGTCTGAAAATCAATGGCATAGTTTTTCCCCTTACTCACCAAGGCTGACTGAGTTTATCCACAATATCCCGTCGTGACAGGACAGCCGAGCAGCGTTCCCAGAGATGAGATTCGGGATCAAGAGTACTTCTATACTTTACTGAAAAGGCATCCTCAGCTTTTTGTCGCTCGTGCATATATTCATCCATTCGATCTTTTAGCTCCTCCTCATCTTCGATCCAATCATCGTCAATTGTATCCGGAAGACTGCCGAAAATATCGTAGGTGTCACGCAGACGCTCAGAAAGAACATTGTAGACTTTTTCATCTTGGGTCTCACTGTAAACCAAGTTCAGCATATCCACATATTTACGGGACTGGCCGAAACGTTTGATCCGTCCTAGCCGCTGTTCCAGACGAGACGGATTCCAAGGCAAATCAATATTGATCAGAGTGCCCAATGTTTGAAGATTCAGACCTTCACAAGCCGCATCGGTAGCCACCACCAGTCGGATTTGGTGGTTACGGACTGCGCTTTTAATCACTTCACGTTCAACGCTGTTAAATTGCCCCCCGTGGAAGAGACCACTTTTACCAGCCCCCGCATAAACAGCGACCACTTCACCCTTAAATGCCTTTGCCAGTTCTCTAGCAATCCATTCGGCAGTATCGAAATACTGACTGAAAATGATACAGCCGTGTTCAAGCCAAGTTTTACCATCAGTCCGAAACTCTGTTAAGAACCACTTAACGGTATCGAGCTTTGAATCTACCGCCTCTGGTCGGGATAGTTGCGTTTCGATTTCTTTAAGGCAGGCGACTTCAGCCGGTGACATATCAGCTAAGAGGTGCTCCACTTCAGCCTCGCTATCTTCATCCTCGTTTGAGATAGTGTGTTTGAGCATATTTTGAGCTGTTTTTCGCCCGGAGGCAAAACTAGAACAGATGCGTTGAAGCATCAGTGATCTCATAAAGCCTCCAACACTAGTCCGTGATTGCAGCAAACGACTGAACTCAACAACCTGTTCATAGGCTACTTCAAAAGGGGTATTTGTCGGAATTCCAAGGCCTACAAAACGATACTGATACTGGGCCAGATTGGTTCTTACCGGATGCGTATTCACACCTACTTTTTCCAGCAGACCATCATCTTCAAGCTGTTTCCTTTTACGTAAGACCGTATGACGCAGCACGGGGTTGTTATCTTTGAAAAAGTCAGGGGTAAGACATTCAGAAAGCCACATACTTTGAATCATCCAGTCCAGGTCTTCAAACCGATGTGAACAACAAAACTCCTTGTAATCAACTTCCAATGTATCTCTGATGTTCTGTAAAGTATGGTGCTCTGAAGCCGGAGGGAATGGATTGCTCAACCATTGCCACACTTCGTGTTCAGTATGAACCTGACTTTTTCCTGTCACCATTGGAATTCCCTGCTCGTGGTCACGCCAGGGTGAAAGCGAATCACCAAGCACAAACTCAGCACTACTGTTGAGAATACCAAGCAAATCCCACAATTCACGCACGTTGGTTTGAATTGGTGTGGCCGTGCCTAGGATTAGGTGGCGTGTCTGCTTTCCAATCTGTAGCATAAAGGCAAGTAGATTATTGGGTTGCGATGCGCCTTCGCCTAGATCCCCCTTGACCCGAGCCTTGTGCGCTTCATCCAGAATCACCGTACCATACTTGTTTCTCAGAAGCATTCCGGCTTCTTTGACGAAATCACCATTTTCTCGCTGGTGCATAATCAGACCTGTGGAGATAATCGCTATTCGATAAGGACATTTTTTGATTGAACTTGCATCACCGCGTGGTGATAACATCTGCCCCTCAACCCCAAGCCACACCTTCTTTTGTGATGACCAGACTGCGGTGGGAATCCCCAGCTTGTCCATCATTTCAATCTGCCACTGTACTGTCAAGGTAGATGGTACCAGAATAAGAACGGGGCCGTCCTCCAGTAGCGCGCTTACCAAGGCACTGGTTGCCATTGATAAGGTCTTACCCACACCAACTTCGTCCGCCAACAGCAAGCGCGCTTTACCATAAATGTCTCGGTGCTCTAAAAACATAGTTACAAAGGAACGCTGCCAAGGCTGAAGTTGCTCCCCGCCGCGATAGATTGGAGCTTCTGCCATCGCTGCGGCCGGAACCTCTGCCGGAGCCAACACCTCGATGGTGACTTCTCGTCTATTTGCCACGCGATTAATTTCCGCCGGAATGGCATCAGGTAGCGGAACACCTTCATTCCAGAGTGCCCAGAACTCTTTTTCCACCCAATCAGCACTCTCATCTTCATCATCCTGCCAAACCAACTCGTAGTTGTGGGCAAAAGCGCTTTTAGATTCGTTCACCGAGCCGATGAAAGACTTTCGTCTGCCATCAGGATAATGGATGGCGCCCGCTTTGCCGTGAAGGAATAACCGTTCTTTGGGAACTACACGAATCTCTACATTGCCGGACTGTAAAAGCTGATCAAGTCTCTGATATCGCTCCTTTTTAAGCAGAGCCTCGGCTTCTACATCAACCTTATTCCATCGCTCTTTCAGAGCTGTATTACGACCCGTGGCAACCTGAAAATCAACCATATCCAATTCGGAATTACAGACAATTTTCACTTCAGGAATCTGAGCGATCTCTTCCCCCACCAGTTCGAAGATAGAGCTGCGGAAGTATCCAGCAATGCGGAAATACTTCGAAGCCCCCTGCAAAGATTTGGCTAAAAACTCGCGGTCCAGTTGCTCAGTTCGAGAGGAAAAACGACGCAACGCCATGGCTTACAGTCTCTGGTTTCTGACGGCTTCGGCCAGAATTCGAGCCGCACTGGCTTCGGTGTCAGGCCTGAATGATTTGGTAGCTTTAAGGCTTTCCCGTTTCTCTGCCAGGTAGTCGGCCATTTTAGCCAGGAGCGGTTTGTTGGGTAGGTAGTTAGGGCAGTTCTCCATCAGGTGAAGCAGCACATCGTCTACTTCAATCTCTCTTCCAATTTCATATATAGCGTAGAGTAGAGCACGCAGCGGGGTTGCGGCAATTTCTGCATCTCCCGACATCATCCCGCTCCTGAACTCGGCAGAGAGTTTTAAGCGGGCAGAGTTGGCTTTAGA
>JASMLX010000027.1 GCA_030748495.1 Candidatus Poribacteria bacterium
GAGATCTGGAACATACACCGGCTGGACGGCACCTGTCAATGGCTGAGGTCGTCTACTGGATGGTCGGAATTGGGAGCACTGGTTGCTCATGGGGCCTGATTTCGACGCCATTCAACCTGATAAATACATACAAACCAAGAAGATGATGATTCAAAAAATGAGGGCAGAAGAAGTTTAAGCCTTTCGCTTTTGGTTGTTGGGGTTAGTAATTTCTCTGTAAGCCACTTGGAATAGATGAAAGAGGATGATCTGCCCCGGATTGGCAATGGTCACAGTACCCTGGTCGATACTGGACCCGGAAACCAAACCGTTAAAGGAGAGATTGTTCCGTTTTTACGGCTTTGGATCCCGTCCGGCTGCCCGTGTGAGAACACACGATTTCTTGATATTACGCTGAATAACGAAGGCCATATTGCTACGGTATATACTGTTATTGGGTCAAAAGATTTAAGAACACCTGTTTTTTTGCACCGGCAGGCGGAATTTGTGATAAAATCAGCCAGACAAACTTAAATAAAATCCTGAATAGGTTAGGTTGTAAAATAAATGGATCAGATTCGAATTGCCTTCATCGGTTGCGGCGGAATGTCATCACAACTACAGCAATGTATTCCGATGATACCCGAGTTCGACTTTATCGCTACCTGCGATTTGGTGGCAGAGCGAGCACAGTCAAACGCACGAAAATTTGGTGCTTTGCGCCACTATACCGACTACGATCAGATGCTCAACGGCGAGGAACTGGATGCTGTTGCTGTGGTTGGTCGGCCTGAGGATAAATTGCACCGTGATATCGGGATCGAATGTTTAGAACGTGGCTATAACATTTACGTTGAGAAACCACCGGCAATAACAGTAGAAGGGGCGAAAAGTTTAGTGGATGCGTCCATTCGAACCGGGAAAACAGGGATGGTTGGGACCATGTGGCGACACGCACCTGCACACCAAATGGCAAAAAAAATAATGGAAGGAGACGATTTCGGTCGTGTTTGCCAATACCACACACGCTATTTGGCACCATCTCCGCGCATACACTCTTCTGATACGCCTTTTGCCTGGTCTTTCATGTTAGATCAAGTCATTCATCCAACAGACTGCATGAGATTTTTCATGGGGCCGGTTCAGGATGTATTTGCCTTTGACGGCACAGATATGAATACCGGAACGGTTTCAATCAGTGTCAATTTACGTTATGCCAATGGAGCAGTGGGTAGTATGACGTTGGGAATCGGCCCGGTTCTAGAAGCGATGGTATATCTTAAGGGTACAAATAATCAGGCTATCCAGGTGCTCGAAACCCGGAAACTTCGTCGATATCGAGTTCCAACATGGTCGGGACAGGGCGGTGGCTACGCTGACACACCAACGGAAGAATGGGATCTCAATACGGCGTTCCATGGTGTGGGCCGTCCTGGCTATCTCGAGGAGATGCAACATTGGGCTAGGTCGCTGCTACAGGGAAGACAACCTGAAGCCAGCCTAGAGGATGCTTACCAAAATATGCGGGTGTTAAAAGCAATTAGTGACAGCATCGAAACTGGATCAGTGATAAATTTATCTTGAGCTTGAACACTGAGAGGATTCCCCAATTAAGTTGGGGACATTTCAACTGATACGAGATTAAATTATGGTTAGACCGACTGCAGAACAACAAAAACAGTGGAATGATGCGGGATACCTGGTTTTCGAGAAGGCGATTCAGGGTGATGATTTAAAACGATTACAAGATGCGTTTGATCATTGGTCAGTTGTTTGCAAGGAAGACTGGCTAAACCAGGTCGAAGCCGGAGAATCTACTGCCACTTTTTACGACATTCCGGATCCTTTTGCCAAGGATGAAATATTCGTTGATCTTATCGATCACCCTAGTTACTACGGTGCGTTAATGACTTTCACTGATGACCAACTGATTCTACTTGGACCACAAGTACGAACTGTTCCGCCGTGGCCGCTGAGCTATATTAGTTGGCATCCAGACGTTCCTTTCAGTAATCCATTGCATATTAAAGTTCAGATCTACGTTCACGACGTCTTGCCGGAATCTGGCGAATTCGCTTTTGTGCCGGGAAGCCACAAACTGGATAGTGGTCCGTACCCGAAAGTCAAACGGGCAAGGAGTATGCCGGGGCATAGAACGTTTCCAGGTGAAGCCGGTACAGCTATCATTTTCAATACCTACGGTTGGCATACCAGTATGGATATACAGACCGGCATCGCCCGGAAGTCGATTATCCTCATCTATGAGAAATCGACACCGAATCGTGTCAGTCCTGACAGGTTTGCGGCCATCGCCAACTACTGTGTGACACCACAACGGCGGAGGCTATTTAGTTTGGAGGCTTATGAGAGCTAAAATTGATTCACATGGTCATGTGTTCGCTAGGGCTTCGACCGAATTTCCGAGAGAGATAAGCCAATTAATGCCGGAAGATCGCCAGGAGTCGGTCGAGAAATTATTAGCAGAGATGGAGAATAATCGGATTGATCAGGCGGTATTGGTACAAACTGGCGGTGCTAACATCGCATCTCACACCTATTTGTTGCACTGCCTGAAATCCTATCCACAACATTTTTTAGGGATTGGACTAATTCCACCGGACACCTCTGATTGTGCCTCACACATGGACAGATTGGCGGAGAATTCGGCAATTATTGGGTTCCGGCTCTCTGCGCTAGGCGGGCCTAGGGATCCGTTTGCGCCGATTGACGTAAGCAGGTTTGAAACCTTTCCTATCTGGAAGTATGCCGCTGAACAGGATTACGTCCTCTGGCTGTATCTTCGGGCTATGGATGCACACCTGATTCCATATTTGCTGGAAGAATTTCCACAGGTTCGTGTGGTCATTAACCATCTGGGGATTTGTCCGGGAAGGGGGAAATTTTCCGTCGATCAAGATGGTCGACCTCAAGTTGAAACGCCATCCTACAACCCGGCTTTCCATACCACACATCGGTTAGCCCGATATGAGAATGTGATGATTCATCTGTCAGGCCAATACGCTTTCGGCAAGGAAGCGTATCCGTATCGGGATCTGGCTGGCTGGCACCGAAGTTTAGTTGGCATATACAGTGCGGAAAGATTGATGTGGGCAACTGATTTCCCCTGGATTTTCAATAATCCGGGATATGGGAAAATGACCAGAATTATAGACGAGCTATTACCCGAGTTATCTGAACACGAGTACAATCAAATTATGGGTGGGAATGCCAAGCGTTTCCTTAGATTCCCCGATTGTCAGAACTAGAGAGCTACAAATCTGTATTTCACCAGCCTGGGTGGACCTACAGTCGGCCCGTAATTAGCCCGATCTGGGCAGGCTTAACGTTGTGTGCTTTCAGGATTGCCCCGGTGGTTGATAGTTTGTTACCCAACTCGATGGCTATCAGCATGGTCCGGTCACTAACCTCTCTTCAGCGGGTTGTTTAATCATACTAGCATTTAAGGCCACGTTGAAAACGACCATTTCGTCAACGTTCCCTTAAAAGGCAAACCTCCACTAACACGCCTTCCTGGGACTCAACCCAAAACTTACCTCCACCGCAACTTGCTAGCATGATGTGTACGCCCGACCGCGCCAGTTATCACACCCACACAGACAAGGTTAGGTAGAGTACCAATTGGGTAAAAATAGCATGGTCATGAGAGCTTTGCAAAGCGGTTAAACGAGATTGATTGCTGATTACGGCAAAGCGATTGGGGTGTGCATCCTGGCGGATTGGCGTGTTGCTAAACATAGTTCAATGACGCGCCGGGCATCTTCGATTGCCAGTTCCGGGTCGGTTTTATCGATGCAACACTGTATCCAATGTCTCATCTCATCCAGCAAGTTGTTATTCTGCGTCCGATAGAAATTGCTCACACCTTCAGAGGTGAAAAGTGTTCCTTCGTAAACGCTTTGTTGTGTGCGAATACCGCCTGTTGTGCCGACCAATTCGATTTCATAGGAGGGAAACTGAAAACCTTCGACGGAAAAATAGATGTCAATCGAACCTATCACCCGGTTCTCAAACCGCAGAATGACTTTGCCATTGTCCATAAAAGGTGAATTCTCCGACAGATAATTGTCATATTCGGCGTAGACTCGGACAACTTCCGAATCGGCAAACCATCTGACGATGTCAGCAGCATACCAAATCAAAGAGAGTTCAGGCCCCCCTTGCTCTTCATCCCAATACCAGTCATCTTTTGGAAAACTATTAATATTCCCGTGCTGGTGCAAGGCTCGAATCGAAATCAATTCTCCAATTGTACCGCTTTTGAATCGCTGATACGCTTCGCGGATACCGCCATCGAAACGCTCAGTCGTGCCGGAGGTGGCAATTAGGTTGTTATTTCGTACGGCTTTTACAATTCTATCCGCTGCTTCAAGAGTTGTCGCCATCGGTTTGGCGATGTAGATATCTACGTCTAAAGGTGCAACCTGTTCAATAAAATTAACAATTTCGGTGTGCTTGGCGCAGATGCAAACAGCGTCCAAACCTTCCTTTTGAATCATTTCGGTCGAGTCGTGATACAATCTAATGCCATACTGAGCGGCATATTCTTCCGGTGTTTTGCCCAGCGAGATCGATATCAGACCCGGATCTACGCTCATAGAGGTGCATGCTACAAGTTCTGCTTCCGAAATGAATTTCAAACAATTTGCAAACGCATCGGGCCAATAGACGCTCTGAAGCCCGACAATACCTGTTCTTATACGCATTTAGCCCTCCAATAAAATAAACACTGATAAACTAAAGTTTGCCTAACAATCAGTGGGTTTGATGAAACTATGCCCCACTACAGCTTCCCGGTTAAGGATTTAAACAAAATTAATTTGATATTTTGGCCCGAGGTTCATTGTCACATTTTCAGCAAGATTCAACCAGATGAGAAAAACAGAAAGCCACGACTGAATCCGCACCAACTGATCCGGTTTGGGGGGCGGTGGAGAAAGTCGCTGAGGGTTATAATGATCTTCTCACTCGAACTCAATAGCCTTCTTCAATCCACAAAACCACCCCTCTTTCACATGAAATACCCTTTCAGAGTCCGCGACACTGTTGAAGAAAATCAGAAAATGATACCACATTTCATTCGATCCTTCGATAGAATCCAATATGGTAATATAAAAAAATGTAAGGATTGATTATAGAAAGGAACGAAATTCCAAATGGCACCAATCTGGCTGTCTGGTTTTTTGGAGCAATAATCTAGGTAATTAGTCAGGCTGCGGGGTGCCTACAATTGAAACCTTCGATTCAGTCGCTGCTGTCACGACTCGACTTTTCTACCGTTCAATGATGTTTGGTTGGCAATGCTAATGGCTAATACCATTTCACGTTTTTAATGAGGGCGGGGCAAAAGATGTGGCCTTCTATCTGGGTGATACCGATAGGAACGCGGAAAGAATAACCCATGTACAAACCACTGAAAATCGAAGGCCTTTCCAGTGCGAAAGGTGTTGCCGGTGCTAGGAAACAGACCAAAGACCTCTCGAACGTCTACCAGTTATCCAGAGAACTCAGTTGGAAAACTTACGGCTTCAAGATATGGCCACTACACGGGGGAGGCCATACCGCTATTGAACTGTGGTTACACCAATTCCGGTCAGAAGGAATCGAAGCACTGCTCCAACGACGCACCAAGAGCAGAAACCCTTGCCCAGAATCAGGCTACATTTCAGCCTAGGAACAACTTCTGCGCCAAGAACAATACCATTTTACCAAAGAGGTCAGAAAGTAGTCACCAAAAGAACCGATTAAGAAGCCAGAACAGAAACTCTATGGTGTCTCAGACCTAGTCCATACTGAGGTCCAATTCTTCTTTTTACCTACTATTGTCCAGCGATAGGGGAGTGAGGTTTTCCTCCGACAGCTGGTGCTACCGACAGCCAAGCTATTCACGTATTGCTTTGGGGGTACCGGCTATCAGCCCAAGGAGAAGATGTATACCTTGCTTGAGCTGGTGCGTCGGATTGAGTTCCCGGCCTACAGTTCGAAGTTGAATCCAATGGAGATACTATGGGACCCGGTCAAGGAGGCTATTTCCAACCAAGTATGGCAGACTTTGACCGCTATCGAAGATAGCGATCACTGGGGAGTTACCGCCATTTTGGCAGTCGGTAGTGCCAGTACAAGGGCTTCTTGACCACAACTGGCTGATGATAGCGACAGCCAAGCGAGTCCTCTTCGCTTGAACCAATCACTTGGCTCATTACTTCCGCTCTGCGCTTGGTGCCAAGGGTACTATACTCAGTCTTACCATCGCTGTCTCAGACGACCTAAAATCATTGCTGTTGTCAAAAGCATCAGACCAGTGTCGAACAGCTTTTTGACCTGATTGCTAAACTCATTTCTGCTGATGGCTGCCGATAACGAGTGTTTGACTGAAGTCCTCCACAAACAAACGCAAAAGGTAAAACTCTATAGTAGTTTGAACAACTGTACTCCCTGATTGAGAATAAACAAAATGATAAAGCCGATGCTTAACGGTATCAGTCCGCTAACCGCAGTCCATTTGGCACTCTTTGTCTCTTTGTAAATAGTAAACATAGTCGTTGAGCAGGGATTGCGTAGCAATGAAAAGAGCATTTGGTTGATCGCAGTCAGCAGCGTCCAGCTGTTCTGCTCAACTAACACTTGTTCCAGACTGAGACCAATGGTACTCAAATTTTCTATTATCATGCTGTGGCCGGTGTAAGCCATCAAAATGGTTGGTACGACAATTTCGTTGGCAGGTATAGCGATAATATAGGCAAGTAAAATAACACCATCTAGGCCAATCGCCATGCCTACCGGGTCCAACCCGCCGGAGATCCAGACGGTCAAACTCTGTCCAGAAACGTTAATAGCGATCAGCAGCCACATAATCCCACCGGCTGGGGTCGCAAAGATAATCACTCGCCACAGCACAAAGATTGTCCGATCGATGATGGAGGTGTACAGTACTTGTAGAATCTTGGGTTTCCGTGTATGGAAGTAACTCCAGCATGAAACTACTTGCCTCGCCTTTGAGAACAGTACGCGATAGCACTGCCGAGACAATTAACGTCACTACGACGCCGATCATCACGACCATCACCAAAGAACTCGCTGCTGCTAGGGATGCGAAAACCGGCGGAAACGAAGCCGTGACGAAGATCGTCGCTAGCATAATCAGAGTCGGGAAACGCCCATTGCAGGGCATGAAGTTGTTAGTCAGGATAGCAATTAGCCGTTCCCGCGATGAATCTATAACGCGAGCGGCAATGACACCAGCGACGTTGCCGCCAAACCCCATGCTCATACTTAACGCCTGTTTGCCATGCGACCGGCCTTTTTGAAGAATCGGTCCATATTGAAGGCGATGCGCGGCAAGTAGCCCAGATCTTCCAGAATGGTGAATATTGGGAAGAAGATCATCATCGGCAGGATGCATCACCGCTATCACCCTAGCTAAGCCAAGATATACGCCGTCCACGAGGAATCCGGCGAGCCACCAGGAGGTAGCGAGTGCATTGAAGAAAGCATGTAGTATCTCGTAGACGCTTACGGACAGAAAAGCTGGCACAGTTTCAACGTGGAAATATTCTGTCAGTCAGCCCGGTAGCCCTCCTTTTTCCATGAGAAGGTTTGCTATGAAAGCCGATGAGGTGTTCGCTCCCTTGATAGTAGCCCAGAAAATAGCGGCTAAAAGCCAGAGCATCAACGATAGTCCCCAGATCCGTGAGGTGACAATCTGATCGATGCGCTGATCAAAGGAGGATTATCGCTTGCCCTTCTTCGACACAACCTTGCCTGCAATCGCTTCAGTGTCCACGTAAATCGCTTCCACTATCTTATCTCGGAATGACATATCAAGCGTTGGATTCAGTGCTTCGGTGCGTTCAAGAATGTCTTTTGCAGTGAATGTGTTAGCTTGATCACTCGACATTATTTCTCCTTCTTAACTTTTATCTTGTCACTTCCAGTGACACTGTTTCCAACGGCATTTGTGGATTTTCTACTGAACTAACGCTCTGCGCTAGTCGCACCAATTCGTCGCTCTCGAGTGATTGTCGTACTTGATCATCCCTATCAAGCAGGCGCACCGCCACCCAACGAGCGTTGGGAAGACCGGGATGAGTGCTTCGAGCATTGGTACCAGTTCGTCCACCGTATGCTGTAATGCCTCGTTACCGGTGATATGATGCAATGTGGTCTTGATTTTCCCTCCAATTACATCGGCGACGGTTTGTGTCAATAAACTCAGCCCTTCGCCCTGCCGGGCAGCGGTCGGAACCACAGACACTCCTAGTTCGCGTGCTAGTGTACGGCTATCTACTTCGATGCCCTAGCGCTAGCGCTTCATCCATCAGATTCAGGCAGATGACGACCTTGTTGGTAATTTCTAGGACCTGCAGCACTAAGTTCAGATTGCGTTCCAATGCCGTGGCATCGACGACCACAATCGCACAGTCTGGCTGACCAAAAAGAATAAAATCTCGGGCAATCTCCTCATCCACCGAAGCGGAAAGCAGTGAATAGGTTCCGGGCAAGTCTACCAGTTTGTAACGCTGGTTATTAAACTGAAACCCACCTTCCACCCGGGTGACGGTTTTACCGGGCCAATTGCCCGTGTGTTGCTTGAGGCCAGTCAGGGCATTGAAAACGGTACTCTTGCCTGAATCACATGGGTGTTATTGGCGTTACCGCATTTTGGGCTGATAGCACAGGTGGTTGCAAATCCGTACAGTTGGAAGAATAAATTAACAAAATTGATAAAAAATATTTTATGCCAGCAATTTTCTTCAACTCAGCTTTCTTTTCCGGGCTCGTCCTGCTGTAGAATAGTGACAGAGATACAACTGGCAACTTTCTGGCCAATGACGAGATTACCTGAATTACCAGTCTCTAAACAGGGGCGAATTGTCATTACCCCGTCAATAGGTGAAATCGATATCACTTCGATCTCGGTTTGTGGATAGAGTTTCAATTCTCCTAAATAGCGCAGCAGATCGGTATCCTCGTCGCTAACTTCGGTGATAGTAGCGCGGTTTCCCACTACCAACCCAGAGAGTTGGTAAACAGATCTGTCATCGATTGTTCCGTCACGGGCGGGTATCGGTGCCCCATGAGGATCTGCTGTTGGGTAGTCCAATATTTCATCAATCCGACCTTCAAGATCTTCTGATAAAACGTGTTCCCATTTTTCGGCTTCATCATGGACTTTATCCCAAGGTACATTTAGTGCCTCGGCTAAATACAACTCAACTAGCCGATGGTGTCGAATAACCTCCAATGCAAATTTTCTCACCGGGCGAGGTGAGTTCGACGCCTTGATAGCGTTCGTATCTCACCAAATTGGATAAGGCCAACTTCTTAACCATTCCCGTGGCAGAGGCTGGACTAACATTTAGGTATTTGGCCAAGGCTAAAGTTGCTACGGTGGAATCTCGAAGTTGTAATTTATAAATTGCTTTCAGATAATCTTCGACAGCTTGCGAACTCATTCGGCCCCCTCAAAAACAAGTTTCATGGTGTTAAAAATATAATTTAGGTCTGCCTAAATTATATTTCGGGCAAAAAGTATTGCCAAGGGCTTTATCCAATTCAAACAAAATCGGACATTCAAACTGAACATCCGCTTTGTCGTCGGTAAATCTAGAAGCAGTAGATCAGATTGCAGGACAGACCTGAACAATCAGGATAAATTCAGTTCAACCGCTTTACCACTATACATCGATTGGTAGACTGCATCGATCACGCACATCTGGTTAAGGCTATTTTCGGGCGGAATTCGGTGAGGTTGCCCCGTTGCTAGGCAGTCACACATATGTTGAAGTTGATGAGCAAATTGAAAGGTGGGTTCAAAGTCGAAGTCCTCACTCCGTTGAGGCGTACGCAATTCAAGCTTGACAGGTTGTCCTTCATTATTCCAGACTTTATCTAGCCTCAGACCGCCAGCGGTACCGTTAATTTCAGCATATTGTGATCCCCACGAGTTAAAGCCAACCGAAATTTGTGCTGTCCGTTCATCGGGAAAAACGAGAAGAATATAAGCCCCATCGTCAACCTCCAATCCGGCTTGTGGACTCGCAAAAACGAGGATCGGATCGGCTTTATAAACCGCGCGTGCATGGTGGATATTGTAGCAAGCGAGATCGTAAATACTTCCACCTCCTTGGGCTTTGTTGAAACGCCAATTACTTTCGGGTTGGCGCTTCTCAGGCCCACCACCGCCACCACCAGTACAAAAAGTACTTCGGATATTCATTACTTCACCGATGGTACCACTATCAATCAATTCGTGAGCTTTCAGGTGCATTGGATGGTGCCGAAACTTGAAAGCTTCGGCCAGTAACACGTCGTTATCTTTAGCAGCAGCAACCATTCGTTTCGCCTCTGCACCGGTTGAGGTGAGCGGTTTTTCGCACAGAATTGCTTTCACTCGTCCGGAGTTGGCTAACTGTACGCCTACCTGTTCGTGATACGCCCCCCAAGTGCAGATCACAGCTAAATCCAACTCTTCACTTTGCAGCATCTGGTCTAGATCGGTGTACCGGTTTTCAACTTCGAACTCGCCGCCGTAACGATTGACAGCCTCTTCAGAAACGTCGCATATAGACTGTAAAACAGCATCGTTAACCTGCTTGGCTGCATTTCCGTGGGCACGAGCAATACCACCCGTACCAACTAATCCGACTCGAAACGCCATAATTTCTCTTTTCTCCCTATTAATGATTAATTCTCGTTCTCGATCAGTATCAGTTGATCTATAAAACTTGGATAGACAACTTCATTATAGGTCACATTGTAATCATCGTCAACGCTCGTTTACATCTTTTCAAGAGAGGTAAGCGAAGATCAATGATTATATACCAAAGGGGGAACCTAATCTCTATCAATAAAAGTCAGCATCTGACATCAAAAAAGGCGCACCAATAGCAGGCGCGCCCCGTCTGTTAAGACTGATTTAAGGTTGGTGGGAAAAAGCTATTGCTGTTCTGGAAATGGAGCTCGAATGTCGTAACGCCCTTCCTTGAAAACGGGAAGGAGTCCACCTTCGACCATCAGATCTAACGGATTTTCTCGTGTTTCGAGTGGAAACTCAACCACACCTTTAATTCGCAAGGACTCATAAATAGCCATCAAGATCTCAATGGTAATTTTTCCGTGAATACCCGCATTCCGATGTTCGTCGATCTCACCGTCCAACCATTGGATCATCTCTTGATACTGGTTAGGCTCACTCTGGCGGGGCTCAATAGCCTGCCAACCGGCCACGTGGCTATTTAGCAACTCGATCGTTCCATCTGGGCCACGACGTAGTTGACCGTCATCCCCATAAACTGCATCGCCTCGCAACCCAGGCCCCGGCAGGTCACTCTCGTACAAGCCGCGAATTCCGCCTTCAAAACAGATCTCACCAAAGCAGAGGTCTTCACACCGTACCCGGCGCTCCCACTTATCGGTTTTTCGTGATACCTGACCGATTAGCCACAGCGGCTTAGGGTCGCCCAAAATATAGCGCATTTCGTCGACTTCGTGTGTGCCACGGTTCAAGAGACCAAGACCATCTCGACGCAGCATGGCTTGCGGTTGGCCGATGGCCCCTTCCTGAATCAACCGTCTAGCTTCACTGTTTTGTGGGCTGAACCGCCGTTGGTGCCCAACCACTAGCTTAGTGCCATTTTTGTCACAGGCTTCAACCATGTCATTAGCTTCACCTACCGAGGCTGAGATCGGTTTTTCAGTAATGATTCCAGCTAAACCCGCTTCTGCGGCGGCCAGTGTCGGTTCTAAACGGACGCTTTGCCAGGTAGTGATTGAAACAATATCCAGATCCTCTTGAGCGAACATCTGGTTGAAGTCGGTATAATGGGCGGGTAACTCGTTGGCTTCTGCAAATGCCGATGCCCGATCAGCGTCGATATCCATTGCAGCAATGACCTCAGTGCGGGGATGATTCTTCCAAGCGTTGGTATGAGAGCCACCCATTCCACCACAACCGATAATGCCGACACGGTAAATTTTGTCTGCCATTTTTAACAACTCCTTACTAGAAGGTATAGATAATTAATGTGTCATTTTGGAATAGACCAAGTTTAGCCTATCACATCCCGTTTTGACTGTCAATACCAACACATAGCCTTAGAGCCTTAGTGAAAGTGCTGTAAGAAGGTGTGAGCAAAACTGATTTGGCATTGACACCGTTAGTTACAGTTGGTTACAATCCTAGCTTGTGTCCGAGGAATTCACAATTCACTTAGGAAAAGTTAAAGTGTAACTCGATTGGAGAAAGTTAAGGGTCATGTACGCAATATTCGCATCTGGTGGCAAACAACATCAGGTTGAGGTCGGATCAATTCTCGATGTAGAAAAGTTAGAAGTTCCTACTGGGGATGTCGTTAGTTTTACCGATGTCCTGCTGGCTGGTGGTAATGAAGGTGCCACACAGGTTGGAACTCCTTATATCGATGGTGCATCCGTTGTTGGTGAGGTTGTGGATCAGATTAAAGGTCCAAAAATAGTCGTCTTTAAATACAAGAGACGTAAAGGATACCGTCGAAAAATAGGACACCGCCAACAATATACCCGTTTGAAAATTACAGATATTCAGGTCTAAGCGAGCAATTCAGAGCCTCGTGGTAGGAGGTCGATAAAATGGCACACAAAAAAGGTGGCGGAAGTACCCAAAACGGGCGGGATAGTAACAGCAAACGCCTTGGTGTTAAACGATTTTCCGGCAACTATGTCAAAGCTGGAAATATCTTGGCGCGGCAGCGTGGCACACGGATTCATCCGGGTAACAATGTTGGTTTGGGTCGAGACCACACCCTATTTTCGAAAATAGACGGTTATGTGTGGTTTGAGCGCAAGGATAAATACCGTCGAAAAGTTAGCGTTTACAGTGAACGACCTAACTTTTAGGTCTATATCATAACTTAGATCTTCGATCTTCGATCTTCGTTTTTCCGGTTTCAGTTGAAAGCCTCGTTTTTGCGAGGCTTTTCGCTTTTGGGTAACGGATTTAGATGATAAATGTCGATACAGCCCGGATTCAAGCCAAAGGCGGAAATGGTGGCAGCGGTTGCATCAGTTTCCGGCGGGAAAAGTTTATTCCACGTGGTGGTCCAAACGGTGGTGACGGCGGGAAAGGGGGTGACGTGGTCCTCGAAGCAGTTGAAGGAATGACAACCCTGATCGACTTCAAATATCATCAGCATCAGAGGGCAGACAATGGCCAACACGGTATGGGTAAACTCCGAAACGGTAAAGATGCTGATGATCGAGTCGTAAAAGTTCCTATCGGTACAATCGTTCAGTGGTATCGTAGTGAGGACGAGGAACGCAGCGATGAGATCGTAGATCTGAAACTACCTTTACAACGAGTAGTAATCGCTCGTGGTGGGGTCGGTGGACGTGGAAATACCCATTTTAGAAGTAGCATCTTTCAGACACCGCGCGTAGCGGAAAAAGGTGAGCCAGGAGAAGAAACCGTCGTCGATCTAGAGGTCAAGTTAATCGCTGATGTCGGTTTGGTCGGTTACCCGAACGCAGGTAAATCGACTCTTCTATCCCGTACTTCCGCGGCTAGACCTAAAATCGCTAACTACCCTTTTACTACGTTATCACCTAATTTAGGCGTTGTCCGAGTCGGAACAGAACAAAACTTTGTCTTGGCTGATATTCCCGGTTTAATTGAGGGGGCACATGCCGGGCTAGGTCTGGGACACGATTTTCTTCGTCACGTTGAACGCACCAAGATGCTCATACACGTCATTGATATCGCTGCTGTTGACGGTCGAGACCCGATTGCCGATTATGAAAAAATCAATCGAGAACTAGAACTCTATAACTCTCGTCTGGGACGAATTCCACAACTGGTTGCACTCAATAAAGCCGATCTACCGTCAGCAGAAGCACAACTGGTAAAGATCAACGACTATTTAAAGCGTCAGAAACGGAGAATCTTTACCATCTCAGCGGTCACCGGGCAGGGTGTTAAAGGACTGATACAAACAACTTATCAACTGCTTCAGCGCATTAACCAAAAGATCCGGGAGCAACAGAAACCAACGCCGACTACCATTGAAGTACCAAGAGTCAAGAAAAGGTTTCAGATTTCCAAGGACGAGCGAGGTTATTCCGTTGTTGGGACCCAACCGAAACGCGCCGTACTGATGACTGATCTGGAAAATACACAAGCCTTAGTGCTGCTGCATCGTAAGCTCAAAAATATGGGTGTTATCAATGCCCTGTTGAAAGCTGGTATCAAAGAAGGAGAGGATGTCTACATCCATGGGTTTGAGTTCCAGTTCACGGCTACCGAAGAATAGGGCTGTCAACCGGCAGCAACTTTTCTCGACCATTAAACGCGTTGTAGTTAAAGTCGGGAGCTCTACCTTGACCGAAGGCACCGATCTATCCTTAATTAAAATGGAGCGGTTGGTTGAGGAGCTATCTCAGGTTAAGCAGAATGGAATCGAAGTTGTTTTGGTGACATCTGGCGCTATTGCCGCCGGTCGTGGCCGTTTGGCGCATTACTTCCAAGATTCAGCCGGATCAACACTAGACCCATCCCAATCTACTAAGGTTGCCTCATGTAACTCTGGAATTAACCCTGTCATACCCGAATTGCAAGCTGCGGCCGCCGTGGGTCAAATCCACTTGATGTACGGCTACAAGCAACTGTTTGAGCAATTCGGACATTTGGCAGCTATGATTCTAGTCACGCAAGACGATTTCGATCATCGGCAGCGATATACCCATATTAGTGATACACTCCGTACCTTGCTTAGATTCGGTGTTATCCCAGTGATTAACGAAAACGATACAGTGGCTGTCGATGAGATCAAGGTCGGAGACAACGACACCATTTCCGCCTACGTCACCAATCTGGTAGAGGCCGATCTGCTGTTGATCCTATCGGATCAAGCCGGTTTTTATACCCGGGATCCACGGAAATATCCAGAGGCAGAACTGATTTCCACTATTATTCAAATCACTGACGAAATTAGAGCTGCTGCCGGTGGGGCCGGGACGGAAAAAGGAACCGGTGGAATGCAGACCAAGATCAGAGCCGCTGAAATCGTGACTGGGGCAGGTGAGATAATGGTGATTGCTGATGGATCACAGCCGCTGGTGATCAACCAGGTACTGTCAGGCCGGGAAGTCGGAACCCTATTTTTACCCCCTGACGCTACTAGGAGGATGTCCGCACGCCGACGCTGGATTGCCTATTCTCGTCCAACCAGAGGCGTACTATTTGTTGATGACGGTGCTAAAAAGGCACTGACAACGGGTGGTAAAAGCCTGTTACCTTCTGGTATTCGGCATGTATCCGGGGATTTCAAGTTCGGTGATACTGTCTCCTGTTGCGATGGCAATCAGCAGGAGTTTGCTCGCGGGCTGGTCAACTACACTGCACAGGAAACCAAACAGATCTTAGGCAAACACACCCGCCAGTTGCAGAAGATTATCGGTAACTTCTACTACGACGAAGTTATCCATCGGGACAACCTGGTACTACTCAAATCATCGCAAAACTGAAATCACCTCTCTTTTGTCAAATTTCTCCGATAACTTTCCCTACTTCGCTTTACCTCTAGCAGGGGGAAGAGCTAAAGGATTCGGTCTAGTGCCTGTTCTAGTTTTTCAACTGTACGATCGATATGGCGCAGTTTATCCAGACCGAATAGTCCAAGACGAAAGGTTTGGAAATCCTCTGGTTCATCACATTGCAACGGAACACCAGCGGCAATCTGCAACCCAACCTGCAGAAATTTTGCTCCCTTGTGGATATCGATATCATCGGTGTAGCTAACAACAACGCCGGGGGCCTGGAAGCCCTCTGCGGCTACACTCTGGAACCCTTTGCTAACCAATAGATCTCTCACCCTGTTGCCTAGTTCCTGCTGTTTGGCACGAACCTTATCAAAACCGTAGGCTTCGGTCTCTTTCATCACATCGCGAAATCCCTTCAAGGCATCGGTTGGCATGGTAGCGTGGTAGGCGTGCCCACCATTCTCATAAGCTTCCATAATTTGCAGCCACTTCAACAAGTCACAGGCAAAGCTTGTACTGGTAGTGGCTTCAATTCTTTCTCTTGCCAATGCGCTAAGCATTACCAAACCGCTGGAGGGAGAGCTGCTCCACCCTTTTTGAGGGGCACTAATCAGGACATCGACCGCAGAGGTTTCCATATCCATCCAAATGGCACCCGAGGCGATGCAGTCTAAGATAAATAGGCCACCGACGGAATGAACCGCTTCAGCCACTGCTGTAATGTAGTCGTCTGGTAAAATTATACCGGATGAAGTTTCGACATGCGGTGCAAAGACGACATCCGGCTGTTCTGTTTGGATGGTAGTAACGACCTCTTCGATGGGAGCAGGGGCGAAAGCGGAATGTTGACTATCATCAACCGGTCTAGCTTTCAAGACGATGGATTCAGAGGGAATATCCCCTGTCTCGAAAATCTGGGTCCAGCGGTAGCTAAACCATCCATTTCGTATCACCAGACATTTTTTACCGCTACCAAACTGGCGGGCTACGGCCTCCATACTAAATGTACCACCGCCTGGTACCATCACAATTGCTGTAGCACAGTAGACTTTCTTTAGTGTGCTGGAAATATCATTCATCACCTGTTGGAACGATTGTGACATGTGATTGAGCGAACGGTCAGTAAAGACGACTGAGTATTCCAGAAGACCATCTGGGTCAACGTCTGGGAGTAAACCTGGCATATTTGCTTCCTTTCCAAATTTTAAAGTTCTCTGATAATCCCTCCGTTAAGTGTTGCCAGTTTTAGAAACAGGCTTACACGCAGGAATAGTTTTGTAACAGTTCAAACATGAGCAATCAAATCAGAAACCATGACCGTAGTCTAAATTACCACCGGTCTAACCGGTGGGTTACTTCCAGCCACAAATTTAGCCTCGATCCCAATTGGGGGAATAAAAAAACTTTTCCTTGCTCACTATAAACGATCACGCCGTCTAGTATTCCACCCTTTTCTCTCAGCGTGACCACCTGCAAATACTTCCGTATATCACCTGGCTATTTGTAGGGTTACGTGGGTGCCCAACCCTCAAAAAAGTGGAAGTTGGGCTTCAATTATAACTTCTCGGATACTAGACCGAACGTGAGTACTGTAGGCTGCTGACTCAAAAATACCCATGATGGTTTCAATGACATGACATCCTGAAACACCGCTATATTCGTGCACTTGGCTCTCATCCAGAAACCGAACATATTTTTGGTTAAAAATAAAAAAGAGTATAATCTACTTTCCGATACAGAACTGAGCAAAAATACGCCCTAAAATGTCGTCGTTGGTGGTATGACCAACGATATCGCCGAGACCATCTAGAGTTGCCCGTAGATCGAGGGCAATAAACTCTGCCGACATTACTGCCTTCATACTATCGATAGCGTGGGCAATAGCGGTTCGAGCTGCCCGCAGAGCCTCTTCATGCCGCGCATTGGTGATCAGCACCGATTGACTCAGATCCGCATCTAGTACCTGGGCTAACATCCTTTCCTTTAGATCCTCGATACCGGTCTGTTGGATCATCGACGTTTGCACAATAGTTGGTGCAATACCGGTCTGGGTCACGCCTGTCAGATGGTTCAACAGGTCTACGCTAGATGTCTGGATAGGAAGATCAACCTTGTTAAGAACAAATAGGGCAGGTTTTAAGTTCACCTTCTCCAAGATCTGCTGATCGCTTTCGTCGAGTGGCATTGAGGCGTCTACCACGATGATAAGTAGATCGGCCTCAGTCAAAGTGGCATGGCTTTTTTCGACTCCGATCTGTTCGATCGGGTCATCGGTTTGGCGAATACCGGCCGTATCGACCAGATGTACGGGAATCCCGTTTAAGTTGAGAGTTTCTTCAATTGTATCCCGCGTGGTACCGGGGATATCGGTCACAATAGCACGATCTACGGCCAGCAGGGAGTTCAGCAGGCTCGACTTCCCGACGTTGGGTTTACCTAAAATGGCAATCTTCAACCCTTCCTTTAATAGCCGTCCATCGCCAGCAGTTTGAAGTAGATAGTCCAACTGTTCTGCGATCTGTTCTGCTTTTTGACTGGTAGTTTTCAGGTCGAGCAGATCCAATTCTTCCTCGGGAAAATCGATGGTTGCTTCTACTAAGGCCAATAGATCAGCAGTCTGTTCATTGAGATGGTGAATCTGCTCTGACAACCGGCCTACCAGTTGATTGGCTGCCGCTTGGCGGGCTAAATCGGTTTTGGCTCGAATCAGGTCCGCCACTGCTTCGGCCTGTGCTAGGTCGATTCTGCCGTTTAGGAAGGCGCGTTTGGTAAACTCGCCCGGCTCGGCCACTCTGGCACCATATTTGAGTGTTAATAACATTACCTGTTGCAAAACGGCATTCCCGCCGTGACAATTGAACTCAACTGTATTTTCTGTGGTGTAGGAATGAGGCGCTCGCATCAATCCCAGCAGGGCTTGGTCGACGATTTGGCCATTGTCCGGATCCAAAATCCGGCCGTAGGTTAAGGTATGAGATTTGAGTCCGGATGGAAGAAGGCGAGAAGCAGTTCGAAAAATATGGTCTGCGATCTGAAATGCAGATGGTCCGCTTACACGGATGATGCCGATGCCACCCTCTCCGGGCGGTGTTGCAACGGCAGTGATTGTATCAGCATCCACTTAATCTCTATTTTCGGCGGAGGCTACAGTCTCTACGTCTTGTTCAAAAATCCGCTTGGTTATAAGATTTTGTCCAATGGTGAAGATATTGCTGCATAAAAAGTAGAGTACCAGACCTGAAGCAAAGTTATAGAAGATAAAGGTAAAAATCAGTGGCATGTACTGCATCATCTTCATATGCGGATTGTCCGCTGTTGCTGTTTCCATACCACCACCAATCTTTTGTTGTAACAGCGTAGTACCCGCATAAAGAAGGGGAAGCAGGTTGACGTTTTCTCCTAAAATCGGTATTGAAAAAGGCAAGGTATAGATGGCATCGGGAGCCGTTAGATCATTAATCCACCATAGCCCGGCCCCGCGTAATTCAATAGCATTTCGCAGAAGATCAAAGAGTGCAAAGAAAATCGGTAGGCTCGGTAACATTGGCAGGCAACCGCCTAACGGACTAATTTTGTGTCTTTTGAACAGTGCCATTTGTTCCTGATTAAACCTTTGTGGGTTATCCCGATATTTCTCTTTCAGTGCTGTCAGTTGGGGCTGAATTTTCTTCATGTCTTGGCTAGCACGATAAGCCTTCAGCGTTAAAGGGGCAGTCAGCCCCTTAACCAAAAGCGTTAACAGAATAATTGAAATCCCGTAGTTGTTCACTAGCTTATTACATAAGTTTAAGACCTTGAGTAAAATATGAGCGATCGGTGCCATAAAACCAAACGACAACATAGCATTTAAATAGACCTTTTCAACCTTTGCCGCTGAGCTGTCTGGTGCTTCAATTTTAGCCAGTATACTTGTGATCTTTGGTCCAACATAGATACGGAACCGATCGAAGTTCTCATCTGTTAAGTCAGTCTCAGGCAAAAGTAAACAGGCCGCTTGTGTAGAAGCAACGACTCTCTGTTGGCTGCTTGATTTCCTATCTGGCCAAGCGGGTAGGTTCAACTCATCTAATTCAATCAGTTTAGCGTGTGCACCTCGGCTCGTTTCTGGAATCAAGATGGCTGAAAAATACCGATTGTTGAGTCCAACCCACAAGACCTGCTCCTCGATCGCTTTTGAACCATCCGTTTTATTATCTATATCCCCTAGGTCCTTCTTTTTCATAAAGACTACCTTGCTAGGCTCACCTGGCCGGAGAGCAATGGCAGACTCATTTTTCTCTTTTGGAGGTTGATCATGTGGAATCCGATCGCCGAAGATACCGGGGCCCCACCTCAGACTATAGCCGTATTTTCCATCTCCAATTTGGATCGGCACAAGATCTGGCGAAATGTTGCGAAATGAAACCTCTAGATCTATATAATACTCATCAGCGTAGAAAGTGAAAGTCTTACGAATTTCCATCTTCTCTTTAAACCGTTTTCGAAAAGTTAGTGTATTTTTCCCGAACGGATTCTGTCTCAGGTCTAGGCTAAATATATCGGTTCCATCTTCGGTTAGTTTTAACGCTAAATTATTCACCAATTCCCAATTTACAAGATTTAAGGCGTTGCTCTGTTTTACTATCGATTTTTCTGAGTTAGGTGCCAGTTCAATATTTAGACAATTCTTGGCTGCCTCTGGAATCAAATTTACAGGTGATGGGTCAGCGGTTTCATTTTCGCTCCATCTTTCAAAATACTCTACTAGCTTCCACTGGCGAGCAACTGCGTTCTGGTCAAAGATAATGTCATATTTATTTGTTTTAACACTAACCATCCATCTGTTTTGATTCTGATTTGACTGTAACTCTTCCGTTTGCAAACTACCGGGATCTGTTTCTTCAACCGATTGGACAGTTGTTTGCTGGCCAGTAGTTTCGGATTGCTGGCTAGTCTGTTCGATTGGCTCCAGCTCAGATGGTTTGGGGCGAAGCAGAACCATCTGCAACACGATTACCAGAGCAATCAAAACAAAAGCCAAAATATAACGCTTTTCCATGTTTATTTTTTAGAACTCTACTTTTTATAATTAAATTAAGGGATCATAGCCACCCGGATGAAATGGGTGGCATTTACAAATTCGCTGGCAAAATAACCAGCCCCCTTTCAGGGAGCCATATTTTTGAACGGCTTCGGCTGCATATTGAGAGCAGGTTGGATAAAATCGACATCGAGGCGGGAATAAGGGTGAGAGATATTTTTGGTAGAAACGAATGGTTGCCAGTAGCCCAACGTTCACGCGATTAACTAACTAACTTGGCACGGCGGAAAAGTCGGCATAAGGAGGCTTGCGCCTGTTGGCATTTTAGTCCTGTTGCAACCCGGCGGCCAACAACTATCACATCCATACCTAATCGGAGTTGAGATTTCAAGTGACGAAAACTTTCCCGCACCAACCGCCGTACCCGGTTCCGTTTAATGCTACCCCCTACTTTTTTACTCATCGTAATGCCGAGTCTGATTGTCGGTGAATTGTTAGCTCGAACATAGATGACAAAATAGCGATCCCAGTATTTTCGGCCTATCCGATAACCGAGTTGGAACTCAGATTTGCGGGTTAGTTTATCCGGGTGTGCCTTCAATTCGCATCCTTAAATTAGTATTTTTTGATTTGTAGTTGGCGTTGCCAGTCTTGGAGATCCATTTTACCTGAAAAGTATTGCAGGTAAGACTCAATTGATCCTTCCAATAACATAACGGGTGACCCTGAATCATCTTCAGCAACTGCCCGGATCGCGTCGATGGTGTTTTTTTCTATCTGTGACCCGTAGGCAATAGCGGTGATTAACAGAAAATCATGGTAGATGGCAATATCGGAAAAACCTTGTGGAATAAAGTTGATCTGCACGATATTACTACCATTCTCTAGCCTTCCATTTCGAGGTCGCCAGTGAATTAAATTGATATTCTCTTCCTGACAAACTTGGTGAAAAGCCTTGTCCTGAATGGCAATCACCACTTTTGGTAATTCCACCGGTAGCCCGGTTTTATCCGGCTTAACTATTGATGCTATCTCAGGTTCCTCGACCCATTCAATTTCGCTGAACCCGAAGAAACTAGCCGGCTCTTGGCCGACTTCAAAAGCGACTACTAACGGTTGTTGTTTCTCAGGAGGTTCTATAATATTTCCTAAGGTCCGTTTGGTCACTGTCCGATTTTTCTGTCCCCAAGCTTCCATTCCCCGGAATAAAAGATAATAATCCTCGGGGGCTTTCAGACTGCACCCCAAACTTAGCATCAAAACCAGCAAAAATACAATACTTGTCAAAATCTGGTTGTAAGACCTACAAGTAGAGATATTTTTTCCAGGAAGGGTCATAGCTCTGATGGCTTGGGTGCAGGTGGGAAATAATGGTCGGAGCTTTCGGTTTTCGTTGAGCTATCATTTTTGCTTCGCGTGGGGTTTGATCCCCTTTTTTGTTATTGCAAGGGCGACAAGCTGCAACGACGTTTTCCCATCGGGTAGCACCGTTGCGGGATCGTGGCACCACATGGTCGATGGTCAGCAAGGGTCTAGCCGGTTTTTCCCCACAATATTGGCATGTATACCGATCCCGGATAAAAACATTTTTGCGGGAGAACTTAATGGCGAGGTGTGGGATATGAACATAGCTAACCAAGCGAATAACCAGAGGCCGCTTCATCCTTAATGACGGCGAGCAAACCTCATGCCAGTCAGATGCTTCTTCGGTCTGAGCGGTTCCTTTGAGAACCATTTTTAACGCTCGTTTCAGATTACAAACGTTGATTGCTTCGTAGCTTGTATTCAGAACGAGAACTCGTGCCTCCAACCCCACCCCCGGTACGATCGATAATAACAACCTATCTTCCCTATTTTAACACGCTGGATTTTTGCTATCAAGCAAAAGGGATCTAGATCAGACAAGGTGAAGTGTGGATGTTCGTCCGGCCGAAGGAGCTAAAAAAGGTGGCCGATCGTGTAGGTGACAACTGGCATTTTGGAACTACGCTCAGGTAGGTCTAACGGATATGAGAACTCCAGCCGATAGACCCGGTAGTTTAATTTTGGACTACTCAGCCTTAGCCCGCCCCCCAAGCTCCGTCTAGGTTGGTGCAGGCGAAAAGTTCCTTTTCGCCAAATGTAGCCAATATCGACAAAAATAATGGATCCGATGATCACCCAATTGGTCTCCCAGTAAAGACCACGGCTTTCGATATTTAGCAGTAGGCTTTTTTCACCTTCAAATCGCCGTAGCGGGTATCCGCGTAATCCGTTGGCGCCACCGAGTAGCACTTGACCATGTCCTTCCAAATTTAGCCCCATTACGGCCTCAAATCGGATGGCCAATGTTTGGAAGAGGACGCTTTTCTGGATCAGTCGACAACTGGCAACGAAATGGGAGACCGGAGTTACACCCGGCGTCATCCGGGTGAGTAGTTTGGTATCAGTAGTCAAGTATAACTGGAAAGGTGTCCGATATAAAGAGGTGGCGAAGAGCCTCAATTCCGTTTCCGGTCGGTCCGATCCAAGCCAAGTCATGGAGCGGCCAATTTTGGTGCCATAAGCATGACCGATGGCAATATCTTCAACTCGACCCATCTGGTTCAAATAACGGGTTCGGATAAAGGTGGCCCTTTGCCTGGCTAAGGAAATCCCAACCAGGGTTATCTGGCGATTGGTGAGCAAACGACCCTTCTGCTCATCACTATCCTCCAGTCTCTGGCTGTGAAAGGTGTTAGCGCTGGCCCATAATCCGATTTGCGCTTTTTCTGTTCTGGAACCGAATGAACGGATCACCTGTCCCGAGTAGAGGTATTGGCGCCCAAGGAAAGACTGAATGGGCTTACCGTCCTGATACCAGTAAAACTGGTCAACTGACTCGGACAGAGAAACGTTGCCTCCCCACTTCGATTTCAGCGAGTAGAGAGGATAGAAAAGGCCGATGATCCAGGTATCACCTTCCGATTTTTGAGTATAACGGCTGACTGTATGCAGATGTGTGCCGAAAGTTCGTGGGATGCTGTAGCCAACACTAAGTAGATTCCGCGTCTTTTGTTGGGCTTCTCTAACCTGTTGAAATCGAAATTGGTAACCATTCCCACTGCCAAAAACGTTACTCTCCGATAGATGGACCAGTAGATCAGACTGATCCTTAGAGAAAGTTGGCAGATCCAAGGTTGGAATCAGAGTCCAAGTGTCGCTGACCTTGACATGAACCTGTATTTTCATCGTTTCTGCGTTACGAGTAGCGGTAATTTCGGCTTGACTCAGATAGGGCTTTCGTCGCAAAATCCGTTCGCTCTCCAGTTCATCGTCTCGAGTATAGACCGATCCTACCTGAAACAGCAACTCACGAGTAATGACCTCTGGGCGAGTCCGATGATTTCCTTCAACAGTAATATTCCCGATCATGCCTTCATCGATGTGGATATGAAGATAGATCCCACGCTCAAACTGTTTAATTAGTAGTCGTTCTTTATCGATGCGAGCAAAGTGGTATCCTTGCTGTTGAAAATAGGTTACGATCCTCTCAAAATCTCGATTTAACAACTCTTGATCGAAAACTTGGCCGATTTGTGTTTGCATGATAGTTCGGATCTCGCTGTCGGCCAGTCGTTGGTTCCCGGTGAGAACAATCTGTTGAATCTTCGGTGCAGGTATTCCAGCCACAGAAGCTAAACTGACAAAAACCAGTGACAGTCTCGTTCCAAGTAACAGTAACCACAGATGTAACTGAGTGTCATTTGCCAAGGATTGATGAGTTAAGAAAGGTTTGGTCAGCACAAAAGTATTATTCCACAGACCGATTACGGCTTCAACCTTAATCATCCTGTACGGCAAAATCTAAGTCTAATGATCGAAAAATAGAAGAACAAAAAGTAGAAACAGATCAGGCTATCAAGCGTAGTATATCTATGGTAAAATCTAAATCTACGCTACTTTTATAAACCTCTCGACCTTCAGGCGATCTAACCTAAACTATTCAGGTCTATGAGACTGGGACTCGATGCAAATAGGAGTTTAGAAGATGAAAACAATTCAGAGTGCTAAAAGGCGCAATCTCCAAAATCACCTCACACACTTGAGACTTTTAATACTAGTTGGGTTGTCTCTGATCGGTTGTGGTAGTAAATTAGGCCGAATCCGTGTCGAACACGTTGAGGCTGCCATCTCTCAATCTGAGGTCGCTCTTGATCAAGCCTACCTTAAAAATGCCAAAACACTGACCCCCGAGCTATTGACCAAAGCCGAACAACAGATAGCCGAAGCCAAAAAGGCCAGAGAGACTAAACAAGGCTTAACCTCAATTCAGCAAGCCTATCAGGCACTAGCCTCAGCTCAAGTCGCGGCTCAAGAAGCAACTGCCATGTCGAGAGAGAATGAACTCAACACCGTTATCGATCGAAAATCAGGCGAAATTGAAAAATTAAGATCCGAAATGCAGCAGGCGAGGTCAGAACTGAAAAATGCCAAATTCGAGGCTGGTCGTGCTAACCAGCAAAAGGATAAGCTAGAGTCGGATCTAGAACGACGGATTCAACAACAGTCAGACCAGGTATCCCGCAGTCAAACTGAAGCTCGTCAGGCTAGAGAGAAGCGAGATCGCTTACAGGCTCGGTATGACCAAGTCTGCGCGGAATCTCAACAAGCCAAGCGTGAGATCGAGGATTATCAAGATGAAATCCGGCGATACGAACGTCAGCTGGCTCAAGCAAAAGCCCAAATTGAGTCCGCTCGTCAAGCCTCAGAAGAAGCAAAGAGTCGTGCTATTACCCAAGGCCAGAGATACTCGCAACAGATTGAGACTCTGGAAAAACAGAAGATCTTGCAGGACCACGATACGATACTGAATCGAAAAATCCAAGAGGCTAGAGTGTATGCCCAACGCCGTCAAGCATGGGTCCCCCAACGCACAGGTAAAACCACGCTAACTCGAACACAAATCACGGATGGTCGGCGAGAGTTGGACCGCTGGGATCAGGCTTGGTGGGATGGAAATCTCAATACTCACCTACGTTTTTATAACAAAGAGGTACAGGTCGAGCAATTGGTGATTCGCACTAATGGAGAAAACCGGAACTATTTTAGTTACGAGCAGATGGCTTCGGTAATTCGTGAAATGGCTCAGAACACGTGGACTCAGAACGCCTCCGCTGACAAACCTAAGATCGAGGCTGAGGGTGATAGCCTGGTGGCGATCTACCGGCTGAATAAAACGTCGAACCGACGCCAAACGCAACCGGCCTTATACGATGTTTGGGAACGAGAAATTTGGCTGCACAAGCAGGAGCAAAAATGGCGAATCTACCGTGAGTTTTGGCGAATCTATGAAGATGTACCGAAATACTAAATCTGAGGAAACTGGCAATGCAAAACGAAAATGAAAATGTTGAAAAGAGAAAGACACGGTTAGAGCAGGTCTTCAAAAATAGCCAAGTTGTAGTTGGTATCTGTGCGGCGATAGGTATTGTTGTGATCACTGCCATTGTTGCTACCCTGACCGGTAAAGGCGAAGAAATCGAGCAATTTGCCCACAGATGGGAGGCCGCTGTCGAATCCAAGGATTCAAAAAAGTATCAGAATTTATGGGATCCTGTCGCTTTGCGAACTAGCAAAGAGGCCCAGCAACAGTACAACGAAGCGGTTAAACGGACGAGACCTTACGGTAAAATTGTAGCCCAAGTGAAACCTCTTTCTCATCGTAAAGACCCGCGAAGTAAAGACCTTTACCGAATTGAGTCGATCCCCGTCGAGTTATTCAAAGATGGGCAGTTGTTAATGCGAACTTATCGAGATCTAGTGGTCAAACGAAAAGGAGTGCGGAAAAGATGGTATCTGGTTCGAGACCAAGAACTCCGCGATCAACAGGAATTTCCTCAAAGCAGCCAGGAGGTGATCGCCAGTACAGAGGACACAGACTCACCGGAGGCAGAGCCCACTGTTACGATCAATGAAGCCGCATCGGGGTTATCGGGTAACACGCCGGTGGATACCCAACTCAAAATCCGGCAGGTTTTGGGTGCTTGGCAGAAGTCTTGGCAAGCCAAAGATCTCCAGACCTACATGGCACAATATGCCGATGAAGCAAAGATTATACGGGTAACTGTAATAGACGGAAAAGAAGATCAGGAAAAAAAGCGGATTTTAAATAAGGCACAGTTACGTCAAGGAATGGAGCGACTCAACAAGCGTTATAGTAAAATCGAGGTTTTAATCTCCAATCTGCAAATTAACGGCGACACCGCAGTAGCCGATGTCGGTTTTCTGCAAACCTATAAGGCGTTTACCCCGGCCTCCGGCAACCACCCCGCCTATCGTGACTTCGGCACCAAAACCCTGATTTTAGCTATTGATGCCAAAGATGGGATCTGGAAGATTTATAAGGAGTCCTGGAAGAATTATAAGGATGTCCCCAACTATCCTAAGCTCTAATAGACCACATAAGCTCCGGTTGGTTGCCACTCACACGCGATCAGGCTAAAATCGATTTGTCGTAGATCAACGATTCTACCACCTCGGCTTGTTTCCTACTCCTATCTACGGCCCAGTCAGACCACCTCTTGTTGATAGGTTTAACTCGCTGTGAATATTTTAAGAACCATTTGCATAATTCTGGATTGCCGTACTGTTGTCGCCTAGGAATCATGATCTACATCTGAATTAAAGTGTAAACTTATATATTCTCCCCGTTGGCTTTCAATGCCTCGACGATCTCTTCCAATCCTTGAGGGGAAACAACGGCATCTTTGGCCCTGTGGAAAAGTCCACTAAGAGAAGGGAGTCTACCATAATCGACATCCCGCGGCGGTTTGGCACCATCCGGAACCGAATTAATCGTTTATATCCCACGGCGGCTGAAGGTAGTCTGGCTTGTCACCTGAATAGGCTGGTCAGTGACATCGTCAGCCATCGACCAACGAACCGGCTAAAGTGTGCTGGCTGGCATCTTAGCCTAAAGCCGAGTGAAACGCTTTAGCTGCTGGCTCAACAATGAACGCATTGGCCTGGAGATCTACTTTCTTCCTTCTGCCATCTATTCTACAGGAAAGTCTGGCCCATTGCTCGCTCTTTCTGGTGATCGCTGGTCGTTTCATTGGGCGAGGATGTGCCACTTTAACCATCAATGTGATTTATCGAAAACGGGCTTGGCCGCTGGCCTGGATCGAAGCAAAGGTGACTTTGGCCCAGCTTTACACCTGGCCTTACTAAAACAGATCGCTCCCTTGATTCCCACCTAGGCCCAGGTCGTCTTTCTGGCAGAGGGCGAGTTCGATGGCAGCCAACTACAGGAGACTATCGATACCATCTATCATTGGAAATACGTTTATCGCACGGCTAAAAATATCCAATTGAAAGATAGCCAAAGTGTCTTTTGCCTAGGGGAAATTGCTCTGCAGGCGAGGGAATGCGTCTCCTTTCCCGGCCTCCTTTTTAGCCGCCAGGTCTATGGGCCAGTGCAATTACATTACCAGCCGGGAAATTGGATATCAAGATCAAGAACCATCTATCTGGTGACCAATATGAAAGAAGCGGATTCGGTTGGTTATGATGACTGAAAACGCTCTCTCCTTCGAAACCTTTTTTCCGATCAGAAAAGTTGGGGATTCCATCGCCATAAAAGCTACCTATCCGACCCTGATCGGCTGTGAGGGTGTAAGGGCAGATTTATCACCCAAAAGTCCCCTTGGCCGGCCCCGAAAAATAGATTGGCAGGAATTAGAGACGGACATACCAGCCGATCTCGATCAACTTCTTTTTGAACCTGCTGACCAATTAGGAGTGTTGGCCTAATGCTATCTGGTATGCCTGTCGTCAGATGAAAATAACTGATAAAAAAATCTTCGCTATCAGGAGCGGGATCATGGATCCGACCTCGCTTATCTCCAGAAGATACATAACCTGATTCAGGAGAATGACTCGGCGGATATTGTTGATGTTGATGAATCTGGATTTGAAGAGTCTACATCCCGTCCCTCTGCCGGGTCAAAAAAAGGACACAGATCTTACGGAGACAGACCTGGCAAAGCTAGTGTGAGTACCGACCGAATTTCAGGCAAGAGAGGCCAGGAAATTATCGCACCAGTTTTAGATGAAGAGACAACTAAAACTTGGAGGGTTTAATAAATGGATGGAGGAGCATCGGTGCCAAGAGTTAAGGCCTAAATCAACTATCATCCTCGATAATACCAGGTTTGACCTTAAAAAAGAGGTCAAACGTATTGCAAATTATAATGGGCATAAAGTCATTTTCTTGCTACCATATTGGCCGGCCCCCAATCCAATAGAGAAAGTCTTTGCTATCCTGACAAAGAACCCATGTTTGGCCGCTAAAGGAACAACCATTGATTCAATTATTAAATCATACGGTTTATTTTTGGATGGCTATACCTTGTTACTTTAGGCATTTTCAGTTCCTTTACTTGACATAATGATATCGAATGCTCTCCGTATATTATTAGATGGTGGGTTTCCATTTATTTACCTTCGCTTGATAAAAACTAAGTCTTACGACGGAATTGCGCTTGTCGATTGGATTGGTGGTCAAGCCCAAACTGACTCAACACAACTAAAAAGGAGTTTTAACAGGCTCAAATCATCATCAATGAATTAGGTTTGCCGGAAAACAAAGATCATAGCTCGTTTTTTTAGCAGGTGAAAAACGCCCCATGACGGGAAATCGGCACAATATATTTACGTTCCTCGAGCCAAAAATATTAGAAAAGCAATATCATTTGGCTCGAGCAGGGATAAGGCAATCCAATCCGCAGGAAATTGAGTTGATTACTGCTTAAAATTAGGCCGGATTTCGGGAGACACTATACCCGTTGTGTTTCCTCCATTGGTTGATCGGCTTCAATTTTTCTCCCAAGCTAGGCTGTAATCGCGTTCTGCCAGCGTTGGATGGCCGCCGGGACCGAAAGCTCCACCGGCGGTGGATTCCTTAGTCAAGGGAATAAAAGTTGGTGTAATATCGTCGTCCGTAACCCAAAATCGGTAAAATCCGAGACGAGGATTGCCATCTGTCCATCGATCTTTCCACTGTGGCATGGCAATGGCGGCAGCCTTGTAAAATTGAATTCCTTCGACGATTTGGACTGGACGGCGGCAATGAATGTGTCCACTCAACACTAGATTGACCCTAGCGGTTTTTAATGCCTTAAAGATCCGGTTCGATATGGTTGATCGATAGAGAAATACCAGGCGGTATATTGATCTTGCCGAGTTAGGTCCCAGTTGGGTTCGTCAAGTTGGTCCAAAAATAAGGCGTAGTGCATAACGAAGACGTGGAACTTAGCCCGAGGTTGCGAAGCCAGGTCGGTTAGCCATTGCCATAACTGCTCTTCATGTAGTAAGCCCGATCCTGCTACGGCCGCATAGCAACCGCTAAATCGCACCTCTTTGTGAACGAATGACCAAGGGAAAGGACCGAAAAAGTGACTGAACCGATCCAGTTGGTTGCTAGTCATGCTGAGTTGTATATCCCACCGACCGGTAGCCCCATCAACACCGGCGTGTTTGTTGCCCGTATCCATGTTACCCGGTATAGCGTAATAAGGATAGGGTAGTGACTCCAACTCCGAGCGGATCACCTCAAATTCAAAGTCGTGTAGACTCCCATCTCGTGTTAGATCACCACCGACTAGCAGGAGATCTGCGTTCAGTTCCGACAGTTGTGTCAGAGCTGTTTGCCAATTTTCCATCATTCGCGGATCAAAACGAAAAGAGCGAGAGGAACCCGGCTGAAGGTCGCAGATGTGAATAAAGTCCCAGCTATTTTTCATTGAATTACTGCGATTCTATCTAGAACCAAGTTAATAACATATGGCCTAAATAGTAACCTGCTATACCAGAAGGAACAAGTTTTCTGGTTGAAATTTATAGTTCTTATAGTAGACCTGTTGCATAAGTCAGGATTTGAGTTTGAGTTCCAGATTGTAGATGGCAGTTATCAAATTAAAACTGAGTCACAAACGTCGTCGTCGCTTGCCATCACCCTAGCACCGAATAGCACAGACCTTTAGTTGGCCAATCACAAGCTCAATCTGAATCCGCTCTCCGCCTAAATGCTGAGGGGTCATTTTCTCTGCTCGGCTTCAGGAGTGAGGTTTAGATTTCTTCTTTGGCCGCCAACTCTCGGCAGGCAAATTAGCCCCGCCTTGATGGCCAGAATTGGCTAGACAACTAATCTGCCTGCTGATTGATTGCCGTTTAGCCATCCTTAATAACTAAAAATCAGGTTTGGATCCTCGACTGAAAGCGGTAGCCGACCTTCGGTCGAGATGATTTGTCAGCGGTGTTAGTTGACGATTAGTTGGGCTGGCAGTGTCTGTTTTTTTCTGACCGCTGTAAGGTCGAGGCTGTTTTTTTAGCTCGTTCCATTGGTTGCTCGCTGACATCTACTCTCACCCCTTGGATGTTGGTTTGGCTTGCAAGTAACTCTCTATTTACTCGTCCCTCGGAACGGTCGACATTGGATCAACCTCTTTTCAACTGGTTGTCTGGTGCGGCCAACGGTAGACTGGCTGATCGCATCGGCTGGGGCCATGTGGTACTGAGTTGGACCTTCCCTCCAAGACATCAATCTGATCAGCCGTTGGTGGCTACAACTTAGCTTGGCCGGCCTTCCTCTGTTGGTTGGAGAAAACAGGGTCGGCCACATTTGTCGGAAAAGACCCACACTAACGGCGGTTAACGGTTTGAAATCTGACTCGGATCGATCTTTGATCTGTTTCTATTGATCCTTTAATTCTAACATTTCCCTCTTTTGGCCAGAGGTCTAATAAAGACTAGATTTTCTTCGGCAAATAGCATAAAATGGAGGTTGGTTTTAGGATTGGTGTCCAACCTACACATTCAGAATAGGAGAACAATGATGGCAAGAACAGGACGAGCCGTGATTGCACACGGTCAAGATTTTGAGATTCGAGAGTATCCCGTACCTGATCCAGCGCCCAATACTGTTTTACTACGGCAAGAGATGGCTGGCATTTGTGGAACAGATCTACACAACTGGCAAAATGGCATCCAGGAGGAGATGCTGCTGGGACATGAAAATGTGGGAATCGTTGAGGCAATAGGTAAAGGGGTTGAAACCGATTATGTCGGTCAGCCGATCCAAGAGGGGGATCGCGTCGTGTTAGCTCCTGGTGTCAAGGGATATGGTGCTTACGGATTCCGCACTGAACCCGATAATGCTCCCCACTTTGGTGGAGGCTTCAGTGATTATATCTATCTCAATTTCCCCAATACTTGCCTGCTAAAAACGGAAGTTTCACCTGAAGTAGGAGTTGTGACTGAACCTTTTACCATCGGAGTCCACGCGGCAATGCGAGCAAAGATTCAGATTGGTGACACCGTTGTGGTGCAAGGTTCTGGTGCCATTGGATTGGTGACCTTGATCTGCGCCAAAATCAGTGGTGCGGGCAAATTGATTATGATCGGCGGCCCCGAAGGTAGGCTAGAATTAGCCCGAAAAATGGGCGCTGATGTCATCATCGATATTGATCAGGTGCCCTCGGTTGGAGATCGTACCGAATTGGTCATGTCCCATACAACACATGGGGAAGGTGCTGATATTGTCTTTGAGTGTGCTGGATTTCTCCCTGCTACACCAGAAGGCTTGGGCTATGTCAAGTATGATGGCACATTCGTTGAGGTAGGGCATTTTGTTGATATGGGGTCGATTGATCTCAATTTAAACCAGTTGTTGATGCGCAAGAATCTACGTTTAGAGGCAGTTTGGGCTAGCCAATACGAACACTTTGTGCGAGGGTTGCCAATCCTGGAGAAGAACGAATTTCCATTTGCGGAGATGGTAAGCCATGTACTGCCGCTGTCACGGGTAAAAGAGGGTTTTGAAGCCCTAAGCGGCAACTATCAGTTAGATGATAAAACAACGATCAAGATCGTGGTTCAATCGGATGCCGACTAGGAATTCAATCATGATGCCAAAGATAACACCCCACGATTGATCGCATGAATTTTGAAAGGGACCTCTTTTGGTATTGACCATCAAGGATTGGAAAAGGAGCGACGACAAGTGGTAACATTGCGTCCATCTACTATAATGTTTATGATGTCGAATTGTAAAGAGTCGAAATTGAGAGAATAAAGACTGAATTGTATGTCCACTACCAACAAAAAGCTGCCTACCCCAGAAGAGCTCCAAAGAGAGTTTGAAGCTTTTCTAAAACAGAAGTACGGTGACAGTGTCAAGTTTTCGGTCTCGTCACCTAACGTCGAATCAGAGCCAACGTTGCCGCCACCGCCGAAAAAGAGAACTGCTGCGGACCTGAAGTTCGATTACAAACCGAAAGAGGTCAAACAGTACTTGGACCGCTTTATTATCAAGCAGGATGAAGGCAAGAAGGCCTTGGCCATCGGCGTATGTGACCATTATAATCATGTCAAAGCCTGCCTCGAAGATCCGAAGATGTTGGATCTCGACTACGCCAAGCAGAACATCGCTATACTGGGACCAACTGGGGTCGGAAAAACCTACATGATTAAACATATCGCTAAACTGATTGGTGTCCCGTTTGTCAAAGCTGATGCCACCCGATTTAGCGAAGCTGGATATGTAGGGGCTAATGTTGAAGATCTAATTAGAGATCTGGTTTCTCAAGCGGAAGGTGACATTGAGCTTGCCCAGTACGGTATCGTTTATTTGGACGAAGCGGATAAATTGGCTACACCACCTAACATTCTGGGAAGGGATGTTAGCGGTCGCGGTGTTCAGTTTGGGTTACTGAAGTTGATGGAGGAAACCGAAGTAGATCTCCGGGCAAGCGGTAGTGTTACCTCTCAACTCCAGACCGTAATGGAGTTTCAGACCAAAGGGAAGGTCGATAAACAGATTGTCAATACGCGACATATTCTGTTTATTATTAGCGGTGCATTCAACGGCTTGAAGGATATTATCAAAAAGCGGATGAACCAGAAGAGCATCGGCTTTGGGGCTGAAATTCAGGTCAGCGATGAGGATACGCAATATCTGCCACATGTGACGTCCCAGGATTTCATCGACTTCGGTTTTGAACCTGAGTTTATTGGTCGCTTACCGATCCACGTGGTCTGCGAAGAACTAGAGGCCAACGATCTCTATCACATTTTAAAAAACTCGGAAGGTTCTATCATCCGACAGTACGAACAAGCCTTTCAATCCTACGGAATCGAGGTTATGTTCTCTGATGACTCCTTACATGCTATTTCAGCTCAAGCTCACCTGCAAAAAACAGGGGCAAGAGCTCTGATAACAGCTTGTGAAAAGGTCTTGCGGGACTACAAATTTGAATTTCCTTCTACCACAATCGAAGAGTTTGTTGTTACTGCTGAGGTCGTTGTCAATCCAAAAGAGGAATTAGAAAAGATCTTGGCCGATCCAGAGTATAACGATCGTTTGGTTTGCATCGAGAAGATACGCCGATACGAAAGGGAATTCGCAGAAAAATACGAGATGCAAATTTGCTTTGACGATGAAGCCACAGAACAGATCTGCCAAATGTCGAAAGCACAATCGCCTGAACATATTTGTGGTCAAATCTTGGAGAGCTACGAACACGGCTTGAGTCTGATTAAGCAAAATACAGGAACAACCAACTTTGTTTTGAACCGAGAGGTCGTTGAAGATCCAGACACCGTCTTGGAACAGTGGATTCGTGAATCATATCTAGCAAAATCCAGAGAATCGGAACAAAATAGCTAAGCTAGCTGTAAACGTTCTGTCCTAAGCTGCCGTTTTGTAGGAAACGCAATCAAAGAGATCTTCAGAATTATTAAAAAAACGATAGATAGACAGTAAAAGCCCATCAAGATATTACCCAATCTGAAAGGTCAGTTGTCGGATCAACCTTGAGGAGGTTTTAGGAATCGGTGAAGTTCATGCAACGGAAAGACAAACAAATTAACCGTTACCTGGAGATTAATAGAAAGAGGGCTAATAAATACATATGAGAACGTCTAATCCTGCTCTTAGTCCAAATACCTTTACCGGTTTCAGTTATACTGATCAGGCCATGACGGTTCAAGGCGCAGTCAATAAAAGTGCTTTGTTATTGCTAATTACCATTATTTCGGCCACCTCGGTTTGGGCAGTACCGGGCTTATCTGCGATTGGTATTTTTGCCTCTATACCCGCTTTTATATTAGCGGTGATTACAGTTTTCAAACAGGAATGGGCACGGATTACCACGCCGATATACGCCTTGGTAAAAGGGTTAGCACTGGGAAGTTTGTCATGGATGATTCACCGGGTTTACCCCGGATTGCCCGTTCAAGCTGTTGTTTTGACTTTTGGCGTCTTCTTCTCTATGCTGGTTGCCTATCGGTCGGGCATGATTCGGGCCACCGAAAAATTTATGCTCGGTGTTGCAGCGGCCACAGGTGGCATCGCCATCTTTTATATGATCTCATGGATTATCAGCATCTTTGGTGTTCAAAATCCTTTGATACACGGTAGCAGTTTAATGGCAATCGGATTTAGCGTTGTCGTAGTAATTATAGCCGCTCTAAATTTGATCTTTGACTTTGAATTCATCCAAGAAGGTGAACGAATAGGTGCACCACAGCATATGGAGTGGTATGCCGCTTTTAGCCTGATGGTAACGCTAGTTTGGCTGTATATGGAGATTTTGATTCTTTTAATGAAACTGGCAAGACGAAGCCAAGACTAGGAATAGGATTATGGATAAATTATCTGACGAAATGTTAGTAGCCCAGTTTCAAACAGGGCGGCAGGATGCCTTTGACGTCCTAATGGCACGCTACAAGCAGAGGATTTATGCCTACCTACTCCGATCAGTCAAAAATTATGAGGATGCTGAGGAGTTGACTATCGAGGTTTTTATCAAGATCTACCGCGCACTCGGTACTTGGCAACCGAGAGCTAAGTTCACTACCTGGATCTATAAAATTGCTCATAATTTGTCTGTCGACCATTATCGATCTAAGTCTCGCCGCGCAACCTCCTATTTAGATGACGAAAACTTGGTCATTGATGAACCCGCCTCAACTGATATGCGAAGCAACCCTGAACATGTAGTTTTAGAACAAGATCGACACCGCATTATTCACGAGGCCATTGGCCAACTCTCACCTAACCAACGATCCGTTTTTGTAATGAGTCGTTACAATTGCTTGCAAATTCGGGAGATCGCCGAAATTATGGGCATGGCGGAAGGGACGGTTAAGATTCATCTCCATCGAGCCGTCAAAAAACTAAAAGTCATTCTGCAACCGATGTGGGATAACAACGAGATCTAGGTGAAATACTGTGTGTTCGCAACAAGAATTACTGCTTAGTCATTATTTAGATGGGTCTTCCGAATCAGACCTAGATTTAACCAGACATATTGAGACTTGCCAACCCTGCCAACGATATTTGGCTGATTTGGATCAAATTGCAACGCTGACCGAAGCCCCACTATTACCTGAAGCCAATTTGGGTCAGATCGAAATCGAGGTCTACAAACGGCTGGCAACCAATACAGTCACCACTCCGATTACGGCTAACGAGCGTCGATTCAGCTTGAGCTTTCTCGACTGGGTAATACGCTCCAAAGATTCCGTTAGCCCATTGCTAAGCGGCTTCCAGTTCCGTAAGTTAGTTTGGTTAATTGCCTTCATCCTTGCAATAATTGCTGGTTGGCGACTCCTCAACCCAAACCCAACATCTGTTCTGGCTTCAACTGCACTGAGGCTTGAAACCTATCGACAAGAACAGATCCATCAACATTTAGAAGAGGCCAACGCTATGCAGCATTTAAAAAACGATAGCTGGGCTAGCGAAGGCATGTTTCGGTTGGTGAAGGAACAGGCACAAGGCACTAAATTAGAATCTTATGCCGGCCAGCAAATCCAAGTCGTCCAAAATCAACGCCGCTAATCCGGCTCAACAGGCGAATCCGAACCTGTTCGTCCTCAAGGGCAAATGTGATAAATGCCGATCTGTAAGCAAATCGGCGGGACACATTGGCTGTGCAGTATTTCTGTTCTGGAATGTGATGGTGGTCGCTCAGATCGAGAACCTGGGCCCATTAATCCAATCTGGTCAGTACGCCAGTGCTGAACGGCTCCTTCTCACTCTAAAAAATCGCACCCAAGAGCCTGAGCAACTCAGCGATATTAATCATCGCTTAGGTGAACTCCACTATCAATATACTCACCAATACGATCAAGCTCTAATCGCGTTCGAAGATATTATTCGGCTCCCAACCCTCGCTCTCGCCGATGATCGTTATCTTGCCCAGATAAAAAGGGGGGATGTATTTTGTCGTTTGGGTCAGCACTTGAAAGCGATCCAAGCCTTTCAGGAACTGGCTGAAAATGTTTCTTCCGACCACTTCGCTTACCAAACCTGTCAACTTAGAATACGCACTATACAAGACGCATTGATCCGGCAGAAACAGTATCAGAACCTAATTGACCAGTCAGCGGAGTCCCGTATCGATAAAGCCGAAGCTAAATTCCGGATTGCGGAACTGTACCGCCAACCGCTAAACCAACCGCAGCAAGCGGTCAACTACTACCAGCAAATTGTGAACGAATATCCGCAGCCTCCATTTGCACCGGAGTCACTCTGGCGCTTAGGCAATATTTACAATCGGATACTACATCGCCCTAATGCTGCTGTTCATGCCTATCAGCAGGTTGAGAGTCAGTATACTACTTGCACCTTTGCCGCTGATGCAATTTATCAAATGGCCCGAATCTACTGTCAACAGAAACAATTCAAACCGGCCCGCACCAACTTTGAAAAAATCATCCACCGCTATCCGTCATTTTGGAAAATATATGCCGTTTTTTATTGGCTTGGCGTTGCTTGTGAAGGTGACAGTGAAATTTCCCCTCAAAAGATTCAAACTGCTGATTACCGCACTGCCATCAAGGCATACAAAACTTTTTTGAACTTATACCTACCTGACTTGGATCCCGTTCATTTTGGCGAAATCGCTAAATATAAACTAGATCGAGTAGAGCTAGCAGCTCAAATCCAGCGAAAAATCTCACAACTAGAATCAGACTTACCGGCTAGTGAGTGGGCACAGTTTAAGCGATCGGTTAGTCAAAAAAACTATCCGCTCGCTTTAGAAATTGGACGAGGTCTGGTTACGAACTTTCCAGGCAGTTTTTACGCGCAAAAAGCTAAAGCCGATTTATCTGAAGTTAGACATAAAGCAGCAATCCAGCGACTTCTGGAAGTTACTCCCTGTCCATCTGCCTTGTTACAGATTGGTGTGATTTATGAGCGAGATCTACAAAATGTTGAAAAGGCTTTGGAGGCATACACGCAACTAGTCGAGACCTTTCCAGATTCAAGTCGGGTTGCGGAGGCATTGCATCGAATAGGCTCGATCTACCTTTTTGAGTATAAAAATATAAGTCAGGCTATCCAAATCTATGACACTTTGACACGTCAACATCACTATTCACCGCAAGCAATGCAGGCGAGCTTTCAACTGGGAGAAATTTATCGACATTTACAACAATTTGATATGGCCCTATCCGCCTACCGGCTGACGGTGGTACACTTGGAACAGGAGCAATACCTAGGGGGCGGATTCAAGGATAGTTTCGCTGACCAGGCTCAGTTCCGTATTGCGTCTATTCTCTATAAACAAGCCAACTTTCAAGCCGCGCTGGTCGATTTTCAGAATTTCCTATTAAATCGGTCAGAGTCGCCTCGACTAGCGGCAGCCTGTGCTTATATGGGATTAATCTATCAGCAGTCGGGTCAGAAACAAAAAGCCTTCACCGTCTTTCAGAAAGCCATCGATGCTATCCAAACCCACGGATGTATACAGGCAATGATGGTCGTTCAAGAACTTGAATCTATTGGAACAATCAGTGAGTCAACGACTACTATTCACACTTCGTCTGATCGAACTTCTACTAAGAAGGTATATCCATCCAAAGAGGTATTTACCTCACAACAGTACTCTCTCTTCAACAGGTCTAAAAGTGAAGTACAGATTCTAAATGTGCGAGGCGACCAATCCGCACAGGATGGTGAATATAGCGATGGTATTGTGCAATGGATCGTAGAACTCCAAAATCGCTAACTCAAGCAAGCCTAAATCTTAGAGAAGAACTGACTGTCCGCTAATCAAGATAGCATGAACGGTCAGGTCTAGTGTCAGTATTACCAGATCCGCATCTTTCCCGATCTCAATCGCCCTTTTAGTCGTATCTACTTTCAAATTTTCGGCGGCCGTAAGCGTGGCCATGGTCAACGTGTCTTCAAGTGGAACACCCAACTGACGAAGCTACGTAAGCTTTCCATAAGCGTAATTTTACTGACGTGTAAGGTTTCCCGGCCCGTGCTTACATGGTGCCAAAAATAGTACCGTCCCGAATGTAGTAATCGAGGGTTTGTCAAGGCTACTAAGCACCAAACTCAGCTAGCTAAACGGAATCCTGTTGTCATCTTTCTTCTGGAACTCCAGCCAATTCTAAACAATCAGAAACCAATCCAACACCACTTGGCCTCTGAATATCAATTCGGTGTGGATTTTATCGTTTGACAGCACCGCCTCTAAAACTTCTAGACGGCGGTGATGCAATTCCGTTCATACCATTGAAGATATGCACCGCACGGGTAATGCTGCTTTCGATGGCTGTCATGGCCAAGTCGAAACCCGCACTGGTACAGCCAAGGGCCACCACAATATGATTGTAATTTTTTCGCGCTTCTTTGGTAAAGATTAGATCTGGACCTCGCTCCGGTGCGATTGAGATGACCTCTAGCGTGCCGATTTCGAGAACTTCCACATCCGGTGAAACGTCTCGAAATCGGATGGGCTCATGGTATCGGGGTTTTGAGTGCCGCATTTCTCCTCGCAACCGAACTTACCTTCGACATAGGATCCAAACACATTCGGTCCATCAAGCACTGGATTATCTGCAATATGAACAATCGATATTCTAGCGAAACCTCTATCTTCTCGATGGCTGCAGAGGAAGTTGCCAATACAAATGGTGGGCACGAGTGATGTCCGTAATATGGTACGGATCACCTGTCATCGTGTGATACCCTTCTTCACTATGAACTAGTGCATCGATGAGGCCGGGCGCAACAATCAGGTCACGGGCATTGATGATCTCTGCCTCTTCGAGGGGAGGCTTGGTTGTGATCTGCTAGATTTCGCTGTTTCGAATCAGAATATTTTACTGAAATAGGGATTGAGGAGCGTAGGCTTGGCCTCCTACAATTGTGGCTCTATTTGCCATTCAATTCTCTTCTTCCTCAATCAAGTTGGACGCCTGCCTGATTTTCGAGTAGTGCATATTTGAAAAACTGAATTAATAGTTTATTGTCCCCCTTTTATTGTGAGCTTTGGCAAGAATTACAATAACCCAGTCAAAACAAAGATTTTCACCTCTAACTATTTGAATTTCATCGACACCTCATTTGAGAAAGTGCTGCTTCCACCAAATGATAAAATAGGCAGGAAATGTCCATCGGAGCTGAATCAGCTGAAAATATGTTTGACCAAGGCACTGATTTTTGGCCTGTTAAAGACTAGCCAGAATGCGATTTGTCGGTGGGACAGAATTGGCCAAATCTAGGATTTTCTTTCGCAGATGTTTGGTGGCTAACTAAAGTTTTTTAACTATGACCCGATGACTATTTTTGAAATAGAAGCTCACCGCCAACAATTAGAATTACTCACAAATGCAGCTGATGAATACCATTGGAACAGAATAAAATCTGAAGTTGAGCCTCGGTTCAAGGAGGCTTCGTTAGATTTTCACCACCAAAAAGGTCCGATAGGATGTCCACAAAAACCGCCAGCCGAAGAGGATTGACAAGAGGCATTTCCATTCTGAGACGAGATTGGCGAAACTGAAATAACTTTTTCTAACAGGAATCTAGAGAGAGCTGATAGAAAGGGAACATCTTTTATCTCCGATTTCAAAGCCTTTTTGTTAGCACCAGTACTTCGAGTCGAGCCAGATTTAGAGACCATGGCCGCCAAAATCGTGGGTAATCCAGCTTTCGATGCTGCTTTGTGGAAGCTAAATAGATGAGAAGGAGGTACCTTGAATATCGACCCTAGCCATCTTTTGGGATCCTTCAGGCCGGGAAAAATGCAGGAAATGCGAACTGTTCGAGAATTGTGAGGATAAAGTCTCAACTGATGAAACCGCCGACTGGTATTTCTAGGGAAAAGACAAATATTATTATGCGCCTCAAATCGGAATGTTACAATAGGCGCGCTTATAGGGTGTGTAGTGCTGCATGGGAAGTAATACCAACCCGACTCTTTGCCTCTGCTGTTAGTGGATGTCAAAGAGAACCATCCGGATCTTGACAGTATTTTCAATAATCCAGCTTGTCAGACCTCCAAAATCCCGCTCTTGGGATTACCAAAATCACCAAACACAGTCGGATATAATGTGTCGTCGCTCATGAGATGGTCTTTCGGTCGATTACAACAATCTGGAGGCTGACTCATGCCTATACTCGCCAATTTGATGGGAGTTTATGGGATGTCGGATTAGAAACCAGGAAGAAAGTTAATTCCAGAAAAAGGGAAACAAGCTTGGGAAGAAGTGGATCTAGATGACGAAAAAAGTCAATTTTGTTCTTGTTGGCATGAAGCCGAAAATGTGCCCAAACGTGGTTAAGGAATTTGAAAACGGTAATAGAGGGACTGCTAGTGTAACTCCAGTACTGGCTTAGGCCGCGATCCTGCACCCAGGTAGGGTCTCTGAAACGGAAACTTAGATGTCGAGTAGCCAATCGAGGCCATAGTCCTGTTCCAACAGGATCAGTTTGATAACAGTCCTGTGTACAAACGGCTATCTGGTAACAGAGAAAGTAGTCAAAATACTCGTCTGGCCGGTATTTTGGAGGTCAAGCACTGAGCATTAGCCTCAACTCTCGGAATACGGTCACGTACGACGGGCCTCTGAGGTAGAGCCCGTTCGTAGCAGCGAGTTCTCGGGACTATGGAGACTTATCGCAAATGGGAATTGGAATTTTAAGTTCAGACCAGCGTTACTTCGGGCAATGTTTCGGAGATCTTTCCACTTTTAGAACTGGTAAGTGACAAACATCACCCCGCAGATTTTAGGTGGCTACGTCTGACTGGCGAGTGAGCAATTGTTTGGCGATTTCGTAATCGGTTGGCGTATTCATATTCAGGAAAGCGTTGCCCGTTGGATCAACCTCTCGCCATTCGGTAAACGCATGGATCCGCAAATCGGTGAAAAGTTGGTGAACGCTTAGCTGATTTCGCTCGATTCGGGATTTAATGACTGGTAAGCATGATTGGGTATAGACGGCACACAATGGTTCGTAACCATTGTCGGTAATGGGTACCACTGCATCGTATGTATCTACTACCCTTATCATCTCTGCTAAAATCGGAACTGTAATCAGAGGTAGGTCACAGGCTAAAACCAGGCAGTGCGAAGCTGACGTAGCCCGTAAGGCGGTGAAAATCGCCATCAAAGGGCCTCGGTTAGGAGCTTGATCGGTGACAATTTTTGCCCCAGAGAGGTGTAACCCAACCGGTGAGGCACCTGGGCTAACGATGATCAGCAACTCGGATGTAATCTGACGAAGTATTTGAGCAACTCTATCAATTACAGGAATACCGTCGATCTCCAGTAGTGCTTTGGACTGACCCATGCGACGACTTTTTCCCCCCGCTAAAATCGCAGCACTTAGGCTAGGTGAATTCACTTCTGGCAAATTTATTTCCTAGTATAGGAAAACCCAATATTCGTCAAGAAGAAAAGCTCAGGGCACCATCTGAAAATTTGGTTGGAAGGTCCACTAAGGAGAGGTGAAGGTTGCTGAAACCTGAAAATAGGATCAGGCCAACATGTCAATGGGGGTATAATTAACGCTAAGGCCACTACCAGAAAATTGCTGGTAGTTGGGTGGAGGTTGGGGTACAGAAGGGGGTTGAGTTTCGGTTTGTTCCGCTGGCGGCATTGCCCGTTGAACCGTCATCCGTTGGCTAACGATAGTCATGCGCTGCTGTCGTGTTTCGCGTTGTAACTCTTCTTCTGCCGATTGATTTTCAGCCCCAGTTTCTTCGACCTCCTCTACATCTTCCACCTCCGTTTGAGCCTCGAGTTTTTTCAGCCGTTCACGAGCAGATTCGGCCGACTGCTTAAACTTGTCCTGATCGAAGGAGATCTTACGGTAGAAAAGTGGCGATTGGAGATCCGAAACGGCCATCTTATCTTAGATAACGACTTTATTTTGCAACAATATCTAAATTATAGCACTGTTAGTCAACAGGGGCAAATTAAAAAATTTGTTTGGTTGCCCCCTAATACAACATTTGCCTAAGAGGTCTGATCGTTTAGTTGGCTGAAATCCGGTTAGCCCACGGTTGTAACATGTTTTCGTTCTTTATCAACACTTAGCAACACTGACCGAGAAAAAAGTATTTATCGTTGCAATACCCATCAAAATGAGCCTAATTCCAATTATAGCGGGCAGGTCTAACAACTGCTTAAAATAGGGACATTGAATTAGGGCAATCAAAACCATACCGATGCTAAACCAGACGACATGGGTAACACCGACTGATATCTGTTTCAAATAGAACAATAGAAAGCTGAAGGAGATAATATCTCAACAGTGGTTACTAGTGCCGGTCAGAATTTGGAAAAACCGCTAAAGGCTTTGAGTGTACTGGTAGCGATGATCTCGGAAGTAGGCATCTTTAGGTTCGGAGTTCAGCCTGAAACCGAGATGTCAACTTATCGATAATTCTGTTGTGAACCTCGTCTACCTCTGCATCGGTCAAGGATTCAGTTTTGGCATGGTAGGCGATGCTGTAGGCTAAGCTCTTTTTGCCCTCTGGTACTTGGTTGCCCGTATATAAATCAAAGAGATACGCCTGACTAACTAACTCTTTCCCCATAGAGTGAATCACCGTCAACGGTTGGTCGGCGGGTAGGTTTTCATCGACTAAGATTGCCAAATCTCGACTGATACCCGGATGGGTTGGAATCGGAACGAACTGCTTTTCTGGGTTAGCTAAGGTCGCAATTGTATCGAGGTTTAGTTCAAAGAGATAAGCTCGATCCGATAAATCGAAGCTTTCCGTCACCTCTGGATGAACTTCACCGAACACGCCAAAGGAGACATTATTATGCCAGAGTTCAGCACAGCGGCCCGGGTGGAAGGTTGATAATGCGGCCGACTTTATTTCATAGTCTGTCACGCTGGAAGCCTCTAGTAGTCCTTCGATAACGCCCTTGAGGTCATAAAAATCGATGGGACGTTTCGCTGACCCGTACCAACCTGTGCCAAGGTTGCCAACCATTACGCCCGCTACGTGTTGTTGCTCAACTGGTAATTGTTGAGCGCTTAGGTCCACTTGATCTGAAGGCAACCGGAAGACTCTAGCGATCTCAAACAGCCGAATATCGGTGACCTGATGGGAATAATTCCGTTGGGCATTCACCAGCAAACTAGGTAATAGCGAAGTGCGCAAAACAGCAAATTCCTCGTTCAGTGGATTCTGGATTGGAATCAACCGTTGCTGTGCCATCCGGAGTCGCTTGGGCATATCGGCATGATAGAAAGCGTAGTTAATTGCCTCCATCAGTCCACTTTCCAGCAGGTGGGATTTAACATGCTGTTCAATCGTTGATTGAGGTTGGTGATCGGGAATTGGAATGTCACCTACCGGCAACTTGATGGGAATCCGGTTATAACCGTAAACCCGGGCGATCTCTTCCACCAAATCGATTTCACGCTCAATGTCGGGACGGTAAGTCGGAACCGTCACCGACAAACACGTATCGTCTGAGGCTGTGATTTCAAATCCAAGCAAAGATAAGATCTGGATTATCTGCTGACGTGTGATTTCGGTGCCTAAAATCTGGTTTGCACGGTCAGGCCGCAAATCGATCTGTTTAGCAGTTTTTGGATCCGGGTAAACATCAATGATGCCTTTAGCGACTGTCCCACCAGCTAGTTGCTGGATTAATTGTGTGGCACGATTAAGCGCCGGAATCACGCCTTCAGGGTCAGTTCCGCGCTCAAAACGACGCGAGGCATCGGTGTGCATTCCCAGTGATTTGGAGGTACGACGGATACTAGTGGGTGAAAAGTAAGCGCTTTCCAGGAGAATATCAATTGTTTGATCTGAGATGGCTGATTCCAAACCACCCATTACTCCAGCCACAGCCATCAGACGTTCGGCATCAGCGATTACCAACATATCTTCAGTCAAGGCACGATCCACTTCGTCTAGTGTTTTCGGGATCTCGCCGGACCGGGCACGGCGGACAACAATCCGCCGGTCAGCCAATTTATGCCAATCAAAAGCGTGGAGCGGTTGTCCTAGTTCCATCAAGACCAGGTTGGTTACATCGACGACGTTATTTATCGGTGAAAGCCCAACTGCTCTCAAGCGATTCTGCAACCAATCGGGGGAAGGGGAAACTTCTATTCCCTGAATCACCCGTGCGGCATAGCGAGGGCATAGGTCTGGATCTTGAACCTCCACTGCGGTTAAATCTGTAATCGATGTTTCACCTTCATCGACCTCAATTTGTGGCTTGCGGAGCGGATTCCGTGAGGTATGGCCGAATGAGATGGTAGTACCAATTTCGCGAGCAATCCCCAGCAAAGACAGGCAATCAGGTCGGTTGGGCGTAATCTCCAGATCCATGATGACATCGTTCAGATTGAGTGCGGTAGCTAAAGAGGTTCCAACGGTTAAGGTCTCTGGTAATTCCATTAGACCCGAATAATCGTCGGACAATAATAACTCTTTGGCTGAACAGAGCATTCCACTAGATGAAATCCCCCGCAGTTTAGCTTGTTTAATTACCATCCCGCTGGGCAAAACCGTACCGACTAGTGCCACCGGTACAGTTAAGCCTTGGCCGGCATTGGGGGCACCACAGACGATCTGTAAGTTTTGCTCCTGACCGACATTGACCTGACAAACCACTAGTTTGTCAGCCTGTGGATGGGAGGTCACCTCGTCGATTCTTCCAACTACCACAGACTCTAAACCCCGTCCCAAATACGAAATTTCATCCACTTCAATTCCAAGCATCATCAGTTGGTCTGCCAACTCCTCTGGTGATGCAATCTTGTTGGACTGTTCGTCACCGCTAAAATCGATATATTCTCTCAACCAGTTTAGGCTGATTTTCATTCCTTTACTCCCGCTTCAGATCTATCTTTTAATTGCCGTTTGATAGGAATCCCCACCTATTTAAATTTAGCTGCAAAATGCTTGATTAAATAATTGTTGACGTTATGAGTAATGTCGAATTGTAATTCGGGTTTTGGCGGAAGGCCTCTACATAATCATTAAAGGCTGGGTATGGATCCGTTACTCTTTTTCCGATCAGTTGATGTCGGGATGGGGTATTTTTTCTCCTCGAATGTCATCACTTTTCAATCTCAAAATCCCTTCTAAGCCTTGCTCTGGATAGGATCGAAACCTGGAGTTTAAGGAGTTAATCCCAGTACCGGAGCCAGTTCTTTTCGAGATTGAAAGCGATTTTGTTGCAGATGTTTCAACACTTTCGACCGCTTTTTAAGAGAGGATTTCTTTGGATTTGCTAAAAAATAGCGTCACAAGTATTCAATTATTTTGAAAGCAAATTCGTATTAGAATTCCAAGCAACCTTATACCCACCAGCGCATTTGAATTATAGCCGACTGGCAATCGAACTGCAAGTTGGCTGATACATGAGTTCCTGGCTGATCTTTGGGCAGCATCAGATCGCACCTTCAAGATCAGATATTATCTTGCATCTCCCACTTTCGACCTGTGTGTTTATGGTATCGATTAAAAGTCTAAAGTAACGGTAATGACAAAAGATAAGTAGCATAGTATAATAAGGAAAATGAACAGTGAACAAAGGAAAACATGAAAACCAAAGCTGCTGTTGTCTATGAACACAACGCACCAATTGTGGTTGAAGACCTCAATTTAGCCGATCCAAAAGAGAATGAAGTGCTAATCAGGATGGGAGCCAGCGGTGTCTGCCATTCGGACTGGTCAGTGGTCACAGGAACGATCTACTATGACCCGCCAGTAGTTCTCGGCCACGAAGGGGCAGGAGTAATTGAGGCAGTTGGTAAAGACGTTGACTATGTAAAACCGGGTGACCATGCGATTTTGTCTTTTGTCACCTACTGTGGCGGTTGTCGGATGTGCCAAGCAGACCGGGTGGTTCTTTGCGAGGGATTTCCAGTTAGACTCGGATTCCTGCTGGACGATACCTGCCGGCTTACCAATCAAGCCGGCCAACAGATGCCACAAATGGCCCGGATCGGGACTATGTCGGAGTACGCCGTCGTACCTGAGCAGAGCTTGATTAAAATCAACCCCGATTATCCGCTGGAAAAGGCGGCACTAGTCGGATGTGGTGTCACTACTGGAGTTGGCGCCGTTATCAATACTGCTCAGGTGCAGCCTGGCGAATGGGTAGCCGTTATCGGTGCAGGCGGGGTTGGTCTCAATGCGGTTCAAGGGGCCAAATTAGCCGGTGCCGAACGGATTTTTGCCATCGATCTGGTCGAGAGAAAGTTGAAGTTTGCCACGGCGTTTGGTGCGACAGATCTGATCAATGCATCTCAGGTCGATCCGGTAGAGGTAATCCAAGATTTAACCGACGGCAAAGGGGTCGATTACGCCTTTGAGGTGATTGGCAAGACAGAGACAATTCGGTTAGCCTATCAGATCATTCGAAGGGCCGGTATGGCAGTTGTCATCGGTATTGCCAGCCCTTCGGCTCAAATTGAGATCCCGGCACAGGATCTGGTGCGAACCGAAAAGCGTTTAGTTGGTTCATTTTACGGTTCGGCTATTCCTCGTGTCGATATGCCACGCCTTCTCAACTGGTACAATCAAGGGCAAATCAAACTCGACGAACTAATCACCCAAACCTACACCTTAGATCAGATTAACCAAGCCTTCGACGATTTGAATGCGGGCCGAAATGCTCGTGGTATGATCCGCTATAGCTGATTCAATTTTACTCGTCTCCGGCTGATCGGCCTACCCAGTTGAATCAGCCATTGGCAAGGTCCTAAAGCTGTTGACGAAACAGATCGAACTTTTCCAGATCTTCTTCTGGTAATGGTATACTGGCAGCCCGAACATTGGCCAATAACTGTTCTTTGTTGAGCGAACCAATATTATTACCTTGAATTCGCTTCTCCCGGAGACAAAACTGCAGTGCCAGTTGTAGAATGTCAATTCCTTCTTCCTGGCACCATTGCCAAATCTTTCCCGCCGGTTCTAAGTCGGCATCGTTTTTCCAGCGACCGGTCTCCTCTACCACCCTTTTAAGGTCAACACCCGTCAGCATCCCACGCAAAATCGACCAGCCGTTCATTACACCGATATCGGCGGCCGCTGCCGCTGGTAAGACCTGATCCGCCGCTGTTTGGCGGACCAGATTGTAGTCATTAAAACAGAGGAAAAAATCAACCTGGCCTGTCGCGATAGCTTTAAGATGGAAGTCGTGAGGCCGCATTCCATAGCCGATGAAACGAGTATAACCCCTTTTTTTGCATTCTAACAATCCCTCTAATGCACCGTTGAGTTCTAGCGTCGGCTCAATTTCAGGTGGATCGTGGATCATCAACCCATCTACATAGTCGATATTCAGTCCTTTGAGCTGATCTTCCACGTCAGCCAGCACACGATCTCGTGAATAGTCAGGTCGTCCTTCGCCGTAGCCGCCCCATTCGGCACCAGAGTGGCAGCAAACGCGGGCGGTAATCACGACCTCCTCCCGCCGGATCTCTTTCATGGCCAGCCCTAACTTGCGTTGCGAGTCTCCGTAACATCTAGCCGCATCAAAATGATTAGCCCCAATACTAACAGCAAACTTGATCAGGTCAACGGCCTCCTCATCAGAAACAAAACCAAAATTGTTGCCAAATCCTTGTGTACCAAAAGGAACCACTGGAATCATTATTTCGGTCCGTCCCAGTCTCCGGCGTGGAAGTGCATGTTCAACTGTCATTGATCTTTCTCTCTGTTGGTGGTTGGACTTTTTGTAGTAATTATTGTTAGCATCTAAAGGAGGCAGCGTGGCATAGATGAAACCGAGAGGCAATCACGCTGCCGTATCTACGCAAATTTTTCAGGTCAACATCAAACGTTACAGACGTCGTAAGCGACTTTCATCGCCTCTAGTGGATCACCTTTAGGGCCAAATTCGTGACCGACATATAGATCGTAACCGGTAGCGACAATAGCTCGTATCACAGCCGGATAATAGATCTCTTGCTGGTCATCAAGGTCTTTTCGGCCTGGATTTCCAGCCGTATGGAAGTGGCCAATGTATTCAATATTATCGGTAATATTGCGGATTAAGTCGCCTTCCATGATCTGCATATGATAGATGTCGTACAGTAGTTTAGCCCGAGGGGAACCAACACCTTTGCAAACTTCAACTCCCCAAGCTGTATTGTCACACTGGTAATCGGGATGGTTAACCTTGCTGTTCAACAACTCGATATTCAGGTTAATGCCTTTCTCTTCAGCGTAACCGGTCGCCCGCAGGAGACCTTCGATCGTGTTATCCCGCCCCTCTTTTTCTGATTTTCCTTCGCGGTTACCGGAGAAACAGATCACGCCTGGAATATCGTATTCCACCGCTAAATCGATACTTTGGCGGAGTTCATCTTCAATTCGATCGTGATTCTCTTTTTTATTCAAACCGTCTGGCAGCGATTTATGACCAGAAATAGTGGCAATTGCTAATCCGGACGCTTTGACTAGATCCCAGTATTCACGCGGTAGCATTTCAATCGATTTGTAACCGATTTTGGTTGCCTCTTTGATCACCTGTTCTGCGGTATAACCCCCTCGGGCGAAGCACCCATAACAGGCAGATTGATTAATTGACCCCATGTTTTCTCCTCTATACTTGGTTAAAATAATAGGAAAATTGTCAGTTCGGCGTGACTATCACTCGGTCACTCGGTTTTACCCACGGGTAGGTAGTGTATCAAAAAAACGATAAGCTGACAAGTAAAGTAAGTCAATGTTGATTTACCGTAGCGCCGTAAGGTTAACAATCTTCCTCGCTGTTACTATCGTCTAAATCCTTCAGAGTTTCGTTGAGACGGGCAACCAGTTGCAACACACCCCCTCGCAAAATGCTACTGTAATCTTTTAATCCTTGATTAACTTGATCCAACTGTTGGCTTAAGCGGATAGCTGCTTTCAGGTTAGTGTGAATCTCTACTAGATGTATTAGTAACTTGTCATTAGCTAGCTGGCTAAGAGGCTCAGCTTGAAGCATTATAGCGGTTACCTCTTCTCTTAATCGAAGGATTTCTTCCATTACCTGTTCAATATCATCAATCTGAAGCAACTTTTCTACGCTAAACGGCTCCTGTCTCAGGCTGCGTTGTGTTGCCGTTGTCGCCCGCTGCATAATTTCAATATAGTTGGGGTGGTCGGCGGAAAGTTCAACCTCCCAGTTTTTACTCATAGACTCTATTTGATCGGTTCTGTCGTCCAAGGATGTTTCTCTCAATTATGACCTGTTAACACCACGGGCTCGTCAGCATCGCGACATCTGCTGAATTGCAATCAGGACATCGTCCGGTAGTGCTCCTTTAATTGCGGCCTGATAGTTGGCGTCAACTTCTGCTGGATTTTGTGCGCCAGGAATTACGGAGTGAATCGCTGGTTGGCTCAAGATATAGCGCAGGCTTAGTTCGTGCATCGGCATTCCCAGATCTTCGCTCAGTCGATACAGACGCCAGAGTCGATCCAGAGCCTTTTCATTAACCCATCCCATCCAGTTTCTCTCCTTTTTCATCCTCTCTATTCGACGATATTGTCGAGTTGCTAACAGGCCATCACGGAATGGCCCCCCTGCTACGACTCCCAGATCATGTTTCCGGGCGGCGGGTAAAATACGGTCTTCGATAGCTCGATTTAGGAGAGTATAACCATTAGCAATCTCTATTACATCAAAACGTCCGGTTTCGGCTAATTTGCCTGGGAATTCGACTGAATTACTCCCCAGACCGATTGCGCCAACGATTCTCTCCTGCTTGAGTTTCTCCAAAGCTCGGATGACCGGCGCATCCAACGTTTTTTCATCCCACCCCCAAATCTGCATCTCTGGTTCGTGTACAAACACCATCTCCAGACGATCTTTTTGCAGCAACCAGAGCGAGTGTTCGACGACCCGCCGTATACAACCTTCGCTCCGATAAGCATCTTCTCCAAACGAATGGGCAATCGTTTGGTTGAAATGGCCGACTTTGGTACTGATAAAAACAGGCCTGCCCTCATGCTTCTTCAGTGTACGACCCACTAGTTCTTCACTTTCACCCGCCCCATACTGCGGAGCGGTGTCCATATAGTTAATTCCTAACGACAAGGCGCGATCCAGAAGCTCAAGCGCATCTGTTCTTGGAATCCTAAAGTCACCGGTAAAGCGATAGCATCCTAATCCCAGTCGGGTTACCTGGTATTCGGTCCGTCCAAGCCTGTTCGTTTCCAAAATTTTGCGCTGTTTGGTTGTAAAAGAAGAGGTTTAGTTAACAGCGGCCGCCACGATGTTCGAACACCGAGCTAAAATTCCCGTCTGATGAGCCTTCGGTTGGGATGTAAGGATAACACAGACAACCCTTCGTTGCGGATCAATCCAGGTAACTGTACCTGTGGCTCCGTAATGACCGAAAGTTCCAGCGCTTGGCAAACTACCGAATAACATATTAAAAGGTGTGTGGATTCGCCAACCTAACCCCCAAGCCAATTTAACTTTCTGGTTAGCGGGGATTTGTGGCAGAAAAGCCGTGTGGTCAACCGTCATAGCTTTAACTGTCGTAGGACTCAACACACGTTGTTGTCCCAATTTCCCCTGTTCCAGAAACATTTGTCCAAACCGGGACAGGTCCTTGACAGTAGAGAACATTCCACCCCATGGAGCAGCAAAATTACGCCAGTAATCCCTGTTCCAGTTCCAACTTTCATTTTCCATCTTTGCACCGACGTCGATGTAGGCAACTTGGCCCACCGGTAAAGGTCCCAGTCCGAGTGAAGTCCGGTGCATTTGCAACGGCTGAAAAATCTCACCATGCAAAAAGTGAGGAAGTGAATCACCGGTCAATCGTTCAACAATTTCACCCAACAGAGCAATGCCGCAACTCTGGTATTGGATCTGAGTGCCGGGGGTAAAATCGAGTGGCAGTTGACAGATTCGCTTTACAAATTCCGATAGCGGTGCATGTTCCTGACGCATTTGTGTATTTCCCGGTAACATATCGGGTAACCCGGAAGTGTGCGTCATCAGATGATACACCTGAACATCTTCCTTGCCGTTGTTATTGAATTCAGGAATTACCCGATGAACAGGATCGCCCAACTTCAGCAAGCCTCGCTCAACCAGCAACATCACAGCGGTTGCTACCACGGGCTTCGTAATAGAAGCAACTAGGAAAATGGTATCGGTTGTTGCTGGCGGAGATTCAGGTGAAGGGTTGAGTTGGCCAAAGGCCAACGACTGTATTGTCTCGGTTTCCCGGGAAATCGCAACTGCCAGAGCGGGGATCTGCTCCGATGCAACTATATCTGCTAAGAATTGGCGTGTCATACGTTTTGATGTTGGCTTAACTTATCAGCTAAACACAGATGTGCGGTGAAGTAGGTTTACCTTGACAGTAATCGTGAAACCAAAGGATTTTTGTAGATCTATTTTACGGAGATAGAAATAGATGTCAAGGGGCGGACTCACTATAGATATTCTAGTAAAATCTACTGGCGAAAATACGTGATTAGCGACGATTAGCGACAGAAGAAATTAATTAAGGAAGCGAAGATCAGAAAGACTAGCCGATGCAATAAGACTTGCGAAGTTCCATTTGATTTGCGTCTAAGCTCAAAGTATCGCAACAGTTTAAAACAGTGCGGTTCGGATCGTGAAGTAAACTTATCTTACCATTCTACGTCTATGCTTGCACGAAGTTAAACCTAAATCCTATTCCAACGTCGATTCTACTTTTCTTGGGGTGGAGGTAAGTACTATGGTTACACCAACACAATATGATTCCGAACCAGAAACCGTTTTGAGGTCAGTGGAATCAAACGAAACTGAAGAGCCGACAACAGTTCAACTTGATGCTTTGAGCCATTGGTTGAAGGTGGTTGCTTGTCACGAGGTGCTGACGCAAGAAGACGAAGTCCGGTTAGGCAAACGTATTTTGGCTGGCGATATGTCCGCAGTCGGTGAATTGGTACAGTCGAACCTCCGCCTTGTGGTCTCGGTAGCATTAAAATATCAAGGAAATAACGTGCTACTAGAAGACCTGATTCAAGAAGGTAATATTGGATTGATGCGGGCGGCACATAAGTTCGACTATCAGAAAGGTTTCAAATTTAGTACCTATGCCATCTGGTGGATCCGACAGGGGATCTTGAGAGCACTCGACAATTGCTCACGTACGATTCGGTTGCCATCCTATTTTGTCGCCAAGGTTAGTAAATTAGATAGTACATCTACTAGTCTTCGGCAAGAATTACAACGGGAACCGACACGGACTGAGTTATCTGCTGCGCTGAAGATGCCTGAAGAAGAATTAAATGAAATCAGGAAGCTGGATACTAATACTATTCCACTCGAATCTCCTTTGACGAATGAATCAAATGCAATCACGCTAGTTGATGTAGTCGAAGATCAAGATGCCGATCCAGAACAGGGATTTATCCTTGATATGACGGAACAAGATCTAATCGACCACTTACTGAGCAAATTGAAACACCGTGAGCGGGAAGTAGTTAAAATGCGGTATGGAATTGGCTACCAAGAAGAAAAGACACTACGTGAGATTGGAGATCAAATGAATGTCACACGAGAGCGAATTCGGCAACTGGAAATGGGGGCGATCGGCTACTTAAAACGCCTTTATAACGAAAGTGGCGAATTTCAAGGTTCAAAACAGATTTAGACTAGAAATGACCGTTGCCATCGGTTACAATCAAAGAAGGTTAAAATATTGGAGTATGAATTATCAATGGATTCGATAGATAACCGTCAGGTATCCGTCGTGCTGACTGAGGTCGCTACGGCTAAAGTCAACGCCATTATCGAGCAAGAAGAGTACGATGATATCGCCGGGTTGCGGATCAGTATTACAGGGAAAAATGCAACCGAATTTGAATATGGGTTGGGGCTGGAGGTCGATATTCGGCCTGACGATATGGTTGTAGAGGCTGATGGGTTCAATGTGCTGATTGATCCAAAAAGTTTTGAAAATTTAGCTGGCTCAACGCTGGATTATGTTGAAGATCTAAATGCCAGTGGGTTTCGCGTCGATAATCCGAATCAACCAGCTTGGGAGGACCCGAAAGCGCAAGAGATTCAAGAACTGATTGACACCCAGATCAATCCTTCGGTAGCTTCTCACGGTGGTTATATCCAATTGCTAGATGTACAAGACAACACCATCTACGTCCATATGGGTGGTGGATGCCAGGGATGTGGAATGGCACAGGCAACCCTGAAACAGGGGATCGAATCGACCATCAAAGATAACTTCCCTGAAATCCAGCACGTTATAGACACCACTGACCACGCCGCTGGCACGAATCCGTACTATCAGGCAGATCAACACACCCACTAGTCGGTAGTCTTACTAATTAACCGTGGCTGTGTCAGGCCGATGATTTTACGCGCATCGGTCATTAACTGATGCGCTTCCACCTTGTTCGGACACAATTCCGAAAATTTGACCACATCCGATCTCTCCAAAAAATTCTGAATCTGACCCCGAATCAGCTTCGGTGTGTTCTCTTCTCTCAAACAATCCACCAAATCTGAGGTGGGAAGTTCCATCACGTTGATCTGGTATCGATCCTCCAAGTAGCGCCGGATTACCAGTGAGAGCTTTGTATAGTAGGTCTTAAATTGCCCCGTTTCGATCCAGCCTGAGACTTTAATCCGCTCCAAATTGGCATAAGCAACTTCATGCGGCGGTAATGATGGTTCTTTAATTTTGACCGGTTGGTCTAACCTTCGGCGGTGTAGCCAAAACCCTACGGCAACTAAACACAGGATAACTACAATACCGCTCACTACATACGGCCAAATCTGAATCGGCGGTAAAATCGGTGGTTTGATATCCTTGATCTGGTCTGAGGTATCTGAGTTTTTAATGACAGATCGAACCTCAAAGATATAACGGGGCGTTTCAACCTGCATCTGACCCAACTGAATACGAATCGGTGGCAGTCGGTGTTGCCCCGTAGTAAATACCTGCAACGGAAACTGGATCTGGTAGATCTTGGTGCTAGAATTGGTTGAGTTTAGTGAAACGATCGGTTTATCGACTACTTCCAGATCTGAGTTGTCGGACAGATCTAACGGTAGAATCACCAGATCTCCATCGGTTTTGGCGTTCAATCGAAGCACCAAATGAAATAGATCGCCAACTCGAATATTGTCAGAATCGAAGCGGTGGGATTCAATGATAACAGAATCAGCTTGAACACCGTCGCCTATAAGCAACAGCGGGATAAGAGCTAGGGGAAAACAGGAAAAAGTAAAACTAGAAAGCAGGTAAAAAGACTGGCGTCTTTTTGTGACCAAACGGTTTAATCGGCAGACCTGACACATCGAAAACCGTTGACGTTGAGCGAGATATAGGGTAGGCAGGCGTGACGATAATCGATGGTTTGACGCTTTTTGGTATTATTCCAGCTACCACCTCGAAGCACATAGGCTATTTTAACGGAGGTATAATCTCGCTCATTTGAGGTGTTCTCACCTAGCTGTTCAGGAGCTACATTATCAGTAGACGACTGTTGTGCATCAGGTTGATACGGATCAAGGCACCATTCGTTGGCGTTGCCAGCCATATCATATAGTCCAAATGCATTGGGCTTAAAACGACCGACAGGTGCAGTTACTCCCCACTGATCTTCTTCATCGGTCCCAGACAAATTCGACTGGGGCTCATCCTCACCAAGCGGATACTCTTTCTGGTTCAGGCCACCACGAGCGGCATATTCCCATTCGACTTCAGTAGGCAACCGTTTTTTTGCCCACCGGGCATAAGCTTTAGCATCGTACCAGGTGATACCAACCACAGGTTGCTGAAGGTTATTGAAACTGTCGAGTTGCCAACTTGCCGGTGTTGGGTGATTCGTTGCTTCAACGAATTGTTTATATTCGGCATTGGTGACCTCATATCGATCCATATAAAAAGAGCTAACATTTGCTGTCTGTTCTTCGTTCTCGCCAGATGCTATTACTCCGGCAGGAATCAAGACCATGCCCTCATTGATCTGGTTATCTGATGATTCTTCGGCATTTCCCTTTTGAGCTGTTAATTGGTTGCTAAGACGGTGGGAAGCCTGCTCAAGATGGTGCTTCTTTTGTTTGGCCAATCGATTGTGACCTGCATCCAGTTGATTTAACTGGAGTTGTAGCTTTTGCAATAGTTTACGACTTCGATCAATTTGGTGGCGGGCTAAAAGCTGCTCAACTATGTTGATCTCCCGTTCCACTTCAGCAAATGATTTTCGGTGGTATTTCATGCTTGCCAGATGCCGTTGATGACGAAAATGGTTGGGAACTTGCGCGTTCGGTAGCACTAACCCATAATCACCTATAATTAGCAAATATAACAAAACCGAACTGCGGAACAAAAATTTGAGATGGGACATAAACCTATCTAGCGATCAAGAGTGACATCCGGTGATAATTACCTAGCTCTGAAGTTGGTGCGTACGAGAAAGCGTAGTCAAATTGCAAGCTGAATAAACGAGAGAGTGCAAAACGATATCCAGCACCCATGTTCCAACTCGACATGTCGTAGTTGCCAATAGACCGTCCTGCCCGTACGGCTAATTCAGATCCGAGTAGGCTTAACTGGATCCAGTGCTCGGCTCCAATTCTGAACTGGGTTGAATAGGTGGTAATCACCCGGAGAATTGTTTTTCGGCTACCGTAAGTGGGTGCAAACTTTTCGCTGACTACTTCAGTTGTCAAGGTGGTATGGTTGGGAGTCCAAGCAACACCCAGCCGGAAAGTTCGATTCACTCGGTTGTAGCCTTCGTCATCTGGATTGAATGAAAGCTGGATCGGACGCGGATTGTCCTGTGCGACCGCAATTTTGAAGTTGGGTAGTGGTCGGTAGAGCAATCCAAATGAAGGCAAGGTATAAAAGGCTTTACTGGTTCCATCGGTAAACAGTGGATCCGATTCATCTGCCCCTGGATAAGAGAGCGACAGTCGCTTAAAGCTCAAACCAACGGACAATGGGAAGTTAATCCAATCGTAAAGATCGTGGCCGTAGGTCAGTTGTAAAGTCTGTTCTCGGTATAGATCTGGTGCGCCGGTTTGAAGAAGGCTGAGGGCAAAGGTACCGTTCCAGAACATCGGAATCGAGCCTGCCATCAACTGAGTGGAGAAAGTTTCGACGGGGTAAGCGACCTGAGTAGAGGCAAATTCAAAGTGACCTATTTGGGCAATCCCAGCGGGATTCCAGAAGACCGAAGTAGTATCGTCAGCCACTGCCACAAATGCCCCACCCATTCCCGCCGCTCGTGCCGAGACGTCGCTGTTGAAAAATGCGGCTTGACTCCCGACTGACATCAGCATTAACAACAGTATCAACACCATACACTTGGGTTGTGACTGCCAATTGTTAACGTTGCCTATAGAGCACTGGTGATCAATGTGAGTCTGTGGTCTCTGCATCTTTTGAGGTGTCAATTTTATGCGACTTTTTTTTAACTTAAGATTTCTAGCTCGCAGTGGCCTACGGTTCATCTAGCGATAACACAAACGCCCTTGATAATATCTGGCGGCAGGCCGTCAGTTGATGTAACAGCATCTGAGTCGGTGTAACCAGCAGTGAGAACATAGAAATAGGCCCCTGACGGTAGAAGCGCACCTTGCTGGGTTTTCCCGTTCCAAATAAATCGCCACCATTGATTCTGTTGTTCGGCCTGATCCGTCTCAAAGATGAGTTGTCCCGAAGGGGTATAGATTGAGAACCGGCTCTCCACAATTGGTCTTTCACCCCGAAAAGAGAGAATGAATTGATCATTATAAGTGGCCAATCCAGGAGTAATGATACGGCTAGGTGGATCGATTTGGTGAACCAAACCTTTTCCTATTTTCTCGACGCTCTGAATAGTAACGGTCTGATCGTAAAATGGGCCGGCCGCCACAATCTCTTCGGCTCGAAGCGGAGGTAAAGGCATAACCTCTTCGTCGTCTTCAGCAAGATCTGTGTCATCTAACGTTACGGTTCGGCTACTAACATATCCTCTGGTTTGGTCTTCGATAAGATAACCGAAGCCGAGATCCTTATCAATACTAATATAGTACCAGTTCCCTCTTTTGGCAACCACTGTAATCCGCTCGTTTGGGGATAAATCCCCCAAAATCTGGGCACCTTTTCTAGGTCGGGCCAAAAGTTCAATTGACCGATTGATAGTGGCATTATCAGCATCGAGATCTTGACTCTCCTCTTCGTCTGAATCTTCTGTTGTCGTTGCTTTTTTAGGCGTAGCGATTTGAGTAAACCTTTTCCATTCATCACTAATGGCCGATACAGCTAACAAGCGAAGATCGTAGCGGCCTGCCTGTTGCACGTTGGAGAGTCGGAGGTCCCAAACAAAGTCAGTTTCACCCACCGCTGACTTGCCATTCTTTGACGATAGCGATACTCGATCCGAAGCCGGTTCACCCGAGATACGAACTGTCGCCAAGTGCCAACGTTCGGTTTCACTAAGCCGAAATAGCATCATCACATTAGGTAATGGTGTTGGTGGCTCTTGAAAAGCTAAGCGTAGTTCTATTTGCCTTTCGTCGGCATACTGGACCGATAGACCTTGAAATTGCGGTGTTTTTCGTCCGGTGTTACTAATTCGTATCGTCTGAATCTTCTCGGTTTTATCACCATCTTGATCTTCAACTACCACTTTGACCATCACCTCTTTATCGGTGTTTGCGAGGTCGTCCACTCCTGCAAACCAAGCCACCGTGTAGCGGGTGTAATACTGCATCGGGATATCATCAATACTGGCAATCTCGACTTTTTGTGTTTCCAAATTCATTCCTTGTAAGATACAGGGTTTGAATTCCTCTTCAATTGCCTCGCTGTTCGAAGCAAGCATTGTTTGGGCTGGAGCCATTTGCACCGGATCTTCCTCGCCATCAGCAGTCGTCTGATAAAAGGCACTGACCCATACCTTCTGAGCTTCCCAATGTGCGTCCGGGTCTCTGATATTTAGTAGAATCCGGCGAGTAGCAAACTCGTCGTAAGGATTAGAATCTATCTTCATTGAGGTAATGATAGGCCGGTCTAGAACCTGATTGACTTTGATTGTTGCTTTGGCCGTGGTCTTCGACTTCTGCGTGATTGTT
>JASMLX010000280.1 GCA_030748495.1 Candidatus Poribacteria bacterium
ATTTTAAATACCTGTTTTCGAAAGCTTGTTTCATATGTCATACCCTATTATGGCATATTATATGGATTTAGCTATATAGAGGAGAATGTTATGCGAGGGAGACTTTTCCCCTTGGGTGCATGCCTGGTCGTTTCAGTAGTCCTATGGGGAACCTCTACCACCACACATGCGAAGAAGGGTGAAAACCTGGTACAAAATCCCGATTTTGAAGACGGAGACATTCAACCATGGACCAAATGGGTTGAGGACGCGGGAGCCGGGGTGGTTGTCAATATGATGATTGACAAGAAGAAGCATCTTAAAGGGAAAAAGAGCTTGCTGATGGAGGTTAAAAAGGGCGGTAAGAACAACAAACGGATCGAATTACATCAGCGGCACTTCGACCTTAAAAAAGGCCAGGTCCTGACCTACGCCATATGGGCAAAGGCTGAGGCTGAACGCCCGGCTAAACTGATTGTAAACCATCGCCAACCCCCGTGGACTATGTATGGTAACAAGGCAATCACAATCCAGAAAGATTGGCAGGAGTTCTGGACCCCGGTTAAGATGACGGCCGATGACAACAAAGTTGGCATCTACGTCGAGATGCGGGACAGTATCAAAGGGGATGTCTGGTTCGATGGCATTCGTCTGTATGAAGGGGATTATGAACCCGACCCAGAGATCGGCCAGGAACCAAAAGCGGTCAATAGACGAAGTAAGTTAAGTATTGCCTGGGGGCAGTTGAAGGTCGCGTTGCTACCAGTTGCCGGTATTGATTGATGCTTGGGGATCAGTTCTGGCTTGTGTCACCGCCCTAAATCGGTGGAATGAATCAACATCTTTCTTGAATGGCCTCACGGTTACCTGGGTAAGCGTCTATGCAAAAAACACCCAACTCAACTTCATGCACTGGTAGTTGGTCCTATCCCCCCGTTAAAGTGATTCCCCATTTCAAATGAACCTGAAGGTGTCAGTACCACTTCAGAATTCAGAACCATCTTTTTGCCCAATTATTTCCTCTAAATAGGTCTTGAAACCCCTGCTACTATTGAGAACGGCAACCAGTTGTCTATCTGGATACTTACCACCTTAGCCAATGGTAGAGGTCCGTTCTAAGTACAAAATGTGGTAAAGCTGCGCTGTGGAGATCAAGGGTTATTTGATATCTGTCACACAACGAAATCCAACGAAGGTGTTTTTCCGATTTATGGGTGGAGGATGATCGCGGTCGGCAACACGCAGGTAGCTGCTTCCGTTATTCCAAGACCCACCACGTAAGACTCGAGTCTGCCCCTGCTTTGGCCCTTTCGGGGTCCGTTTGGGTGATTGGCTGTAGTATTTAGGATCATACCAGTCGGCGACCCACTCGAACACATTACCGGCCATATCGTAGAGCCCGTAACCATTGGCTGAAAAACTGCCGGCGGGGGCAGTTGTCGTTTTCCATTTATCCTTGCCACCTTTCCCTTCAAAATTAGCATATTCTCTAGGTATAGCGCTGTTTCCCTCCAAACCTTCATCGCCCCATGGAAACCGTTTACCAACTAAGCCTCCACGGGCCGCATATTCCCACTCCGCTTCGGTCGGCAATCTTTTCCCTGCCCATTCAGCGTAGGCAACGGCATCCTCCCATTTAATCCCTACCACCGGATGCTTATCCGTCGGTGAGGCTTCCTTAGCAAAAGGGGGTAGAAACGCTACCCCCTTTTGCTTAATGAACTTTTTATATTGCCCCATTGTGACCTCATAAATGTCCATGTAAAAGGCATCCAATTCTACGGTGTGCACAGGTAACGCTACTTTCAGACCATCCAGATGATCACCCATCTCAAAACTACCTGCCGGAATTAAGACCATCTTGGCTCCATCCGTTTTCCAAGTTATTTTTTTGTTGGGCTGTTGACTAACAGCATCTTCATCCGAGGCCACAATTTTGGAGGCCGATATTTCTGGACTGGTTTGATCTTGACTACAACCAACCAAAATAATCCAAACTAATAGACCAACCAATTTCCACATAATCAAACTCCTGTATATTTTTGCCCCCCCAATTCATTGCCAAAAAGCACAAAGCCTACCAGACGGTCAGATTCACGATTACAGGTTAACCTTTTCGCCTTCCCTAGCTGAGTGGTAGATGGCCATAGCCAACTCGGTTGAAGCACGCCCGTCGTTCCCGTCAACGATAGGTTGATCACCGTCTCGAATACAGTTGACAAAGTGTTGGAGTTCAGCGACGACGTTATTGCGCCGGTGATTGTCGGGTACAATCTCCGCCCAATCGCTTTCGCCTTTGAGTTTCTTAAAGACGGTCTGCGTGTCGATGCATAACCGAAGCGATCCTTCCGACCCGTCCAGAAAAGTATCGGTCGTCCCTCGCGCTCCCAAGAATGATCCCCAACGAAGGATGCCGTGAACGCCGGATTCGTAGCGAATAAGAGCGGTGGCATAATCCTCCCAGTTATCGTGGTCAGAGAACGTTCCCACCTCCGCAGCAACAGTTTTTACCTTACCGCCGTACCAATTGATGAGATCAACTTTGTGAATGCCATTCTCCAGCAAGCCACCCATCTCTCCATACCAGGTTTGAGGTCGTTTCCGAGGTGCATTGTATCCGCTAGAGTAGTCGGTCTCTATATAGACTAGATCACCGATCTCGCCGGCCTGGAGCATCTGCATTCCGAGTTGATGCGTCGGATAAAAACGGAGCACCATCCCGACCTGAACGATGATACCGGTCTCCCTGCAGGCTGCAAGCATGGTATCACAATCGTCCACGGTAGCGGCGAAGGGTTTTTCAACAAAGACGTGAACACCTGCCCTGGCTGCGTTCACTACAGGCTCAACGTGATGAAAGCCGGGTGTCGCTACCACTACGGCTTCTATATTGTTGAGAAGTTCTGTACAGGTCGAGAACGACTTGGTCCCAAAACGTTCGGCAGCATTGGTTGCAGCCTCTTCACTGAGGTCCCAAACACCGGTGAATTCGGTGTTTTCGACTTCTTTTAATGCGCCGCAATGCGCTGATCCCATACCTCCTACACCAATTACTCCAATCTTTACCATATCAGTTCCTCAGGGTTCGGATGTTTTGAAAGTTGGTCTGCTCTTTCTTGAGGAAATCTCCCCACCGTGTTGAATAATAGTCGCTGTTGAATCCTCTTACCTTTCGACCTGTGCGAAATTCATTTTCTTGTATCACCGTATTTTTGTCCTCTTTACCTCGTTGGTTACTAGAAGCCATTTCAAAACTGCCTCAATGTAATCAGGATGCAAGCAAGGTGAAAGAAAGCTTGCTAGATCTGAATTT
>JASMLX010000281.1 GCA_030748495.1 Candidatus Poribacteria bacterium
TTTTTCTGATATCACCGGGCTGGCCTGAAATGGCTAGATTTTAGCCCCCAATCCGCTATAAAATGCTGTTTCAGAGAAATAGGTTTTTATGATGGTCATGATCCATCAGTTGACCGAAACAGAAACGGCTGCTTCACCTTACAAAGTGGTCTATGCACGAGTCAGTACGGATCAACAGAGCCTGCAACTGCAGATTGATGCTCTACAGTCAGCCGGTTGTCAGAAGATCTATCAGGAGATGGCTAGCGGAGCCAAATCTCAACGACCGCAATTGGAACAGATGCTAGCCCAACTGCGCAGCGGTGATGTTTGATGTTTAATATTTTTGCCTCGTTGGCCGAATTCGAGCGGGAACTGATTCGGGAGCGGACCCGGGCGAGGTTGAAATCGGCCCGGGCCCGGGGTCGAAGCGGAGGGCGGCCCAAAGGATTGTCGGAGCAGGCCAAACTGACCGCAGCGGCAGCCGAAAGCCTGTATCAGGAAGGGAAATTGTCGGTGCGACAGATTAGTCGCCAGTTGGATATATCGACCGAGCTACCTGCGACACCGGGGGTTAAGATCGAGGGTAAAATTGGAGGCCCAGAGGTCTAATGATGGCTAAAGGGACTAAATTTCCTATACAAGGCGGTAGGTATATTGGGTCTATTAAAAACGATCTGAGTCCTGCAAGCCATATTGCCAGAGAGATTACCCACTACTACTCAACTGCTAGCCAACTATCCCAATCCAGTTAATCCTGAGACTTGGATGCCGTTCCAACTGAGTCAGGATGCGGCGGTGACTGTCACTATCTATGATGTGCAAGGCCAACGGATACGACAACTACAGCTAGGACTAGTGACCGCAGGAAGGTATGTGACTGCTGCCACCAGGCGGCCTATTGGGATAGGAAGAGTGAAATGGGTCAGGCCCAAGATAGCAACAGTCCGCCCAAAGTAACCAATGTAGTGGCTCAACAGGTAGACTAACAAGTGGAGGTTACTTATGACTTGCTAGACCGAGATGGTGATTTAAATGACGGTCAGCCTTCAAGTCTCATCGGATGGCCGCTTGGTATTCGCCACTGGCATCCCAGCCCGGATATTGGTCTGCCAAATGACGAAGCGTATGCTGAGTGTAATAAGGGTGGCCAATAGACGGAAAGTGAAACAGTTCCCGATCACTTGCTGCCAGGCAACCTATGAAATTGGCAAAGGCGGGGTTATTGCCCGACATTACATATTCTGATTGTCCTTCCCATGGATGATCGCGGCGGCCCCATCGGACGCTAAACACATATCTTTCGCCATGAGGGCGAGTAAAGTTATTGCGCGAATGGTAGGTGAAAATGGAGAAGACAATCAGCGAACCTGCCACTCCGGTGACCTTCTGCTCATCTCCAACCACGTAAGGGCCCTGTTCACCCCATTGGGTAGGCCAAAAGGAGGTAGGAGCCGTGTCCAATTCGACTTCAGAAAGATAGTACCAGAACTTGAGGTGATTGTAGCCACGATTGGTATTTTTGGTGGGTAGCATCGAAAAACCATCCACGTGGCGGCCGGTGCCATCCACGAACCCCGGATAGCGAATCGAGCAAGCAGAACCGCGCATGCAAATTTGATCGGTTCCCAACCAGCGTTTAGCCAATGCAATTGCATCTGGATCCATCATGGCTTGGTTAAGACACCGTTGCGGGAAAGGGAACGAGGTACTTTGAGAGGGAAAGGCGTTGGGGGACGGCAGAGAGCCTTGAGGTGGTAATTGATCAACTGGTAACTCAGACCAGGCCGGGAGGAGTAAACGCACGGCGGCGGTCAATATCTCTACCTTCTTCTGCGGCAAGTAACTTGGTAGAATACAGAAACCTTGATTACATAATTGGCTGAATACGCTTTCGTCAGTTAGGCGCCGGTTGGTCGTAGGTTCGGGCTGAATCATATCTTGTCCTCGTGAAGGAAATCAAGCAATCTAGTATAGCTAAAACTCAACTGTTATATGTAGCCGATATAAGGCGAATCGGATGAGAGTTGACGTTGTTGTTAAACGGAACAGATAGAAACAGATTTTTGGTGCTGTGGCTCCAATGTAAGTTTCACCGCTGTTTCTTAAACAAAGGTGATTTAGCCAATGACGAATTATCCAGACAAGGTTGCGATCGTTAGTATGATAGCTCTGGTGCCCCTTGGTAGTTACACGTTGTTCAGTTTGTGTGAGCTGTAGGCTATCACTCAGTTTAGATTTTTGTTAATTTGAAACACTGATCTATATCGTATCAACCCAACAAAGAACTATGTATATGACACCAAAGCAGAAATGGTTGTTTGCACATTGCTAATGTTCTAAGCGGTGATGGACTGAAGCAGCTCAACAGGCGGTTGAACGCTATATTAAAACGCTTGATGACCGGTTAACGACCGGCCGAAATTTCGCTTTCGATAAGTCTTTGGAAGCGCTGGCTCTGCATCCGATTACCTGTCCAATTGTGGCAGCTTTAACTGATAATAAACCTCGCTTGAACCGAGGCTCATTGGCTATTAATAGTCATGAATAAAACACAATTACCCCACTCCATTGTGCCAGAAAGATTACCCACTACTACTCAACTGCTAACCAACTATCCCAATCCATTCAATCCAGAGACCTGGATACCTTTCCAACTGAGTCAGAATGCGGAGGTGAGGCTGACCATTTATGATGTAACGGGTAAAACCGTCAGGAAAATGGAGTTGGGCCATCTCACAGCCGGCAGTTACAGCCAGACAGAGAAAGTAATTTATTAGGATGGCTAAACAGAAACAGGAGAGCCGGTGGGCTCAGGCACTTACTTCTACCGCTTGCAAGCAGGAGACGATACAAAGACCAGAAAGATGGTAATTCTGAAGTAAGCTTCAACCAACATCATAACTATAATCAGCCCTTTTGCTAGCCAGCAAGAGGGATTTTTTGTTGGCTGGAGACTGCTTGGGGCTAACGATCAGCACCCAGCCCTGTCACCAGTGTCGGATCTCAGTAACGGCCAAGGTTTGAAGCTTAAAGGTGGCTTTCAGTCATGTTAATAATTGACATGGGCAAACGAAATTCTCCCTTTGCCCTGTAGCCTCCTGAAACACATTTCCATTGCCAGTGGTAAATTCATTGCTGCGGAGCGGGTGGATTTTTAGGCCGGTATCATGTCAATAATAGAGGTTAATTATTGACATGATTAAACCGAGAGATCGTGGCAGCGAGTAAGGTGAAGCCGAGTCACAGAAGCAAGGTCTGATACCGTTAG
>JASMLX010000282.1:0-623 GCA_030748495.1 Candidatus Poribacteria bacterium
TAGATTGTCAAGCTGACAGGCTTCTAGACTCTTCACCTGACACGGAAGAGAAAACAGAACCGATTCTAAAAACCGACCCGGAAACAGCTTCTTTGACCGGCTGGCAAAGAATCTATGGCCTTGCTCCGCAAACAGTTATCAACTGGATTAAAAATCAATTGGAGGATCTTTCTCCAGATCAAGTCTTAATAGATTCTGGGCCGGAAGATATTTTAGCGTTGGATGAAAGGTGGTCTTTGGCTGATCCCAAAGCTAACCAAGCCTGGCTTGGGTTTGCAATCGGTAGCAGGAATCAGCAATTAGTTGGTTGGCATTTAGGCCAAAGAGACCAAGTATCAGCCAACTACTTTGTGCTAGAAATACCATCTCAAGACCGCATTTGTCGATCTAGAAATGCCCCTTGGCATTGTTATCAGTGTTAGCCACAGGAGAAACATAGGATTGGCCAAAAAGGGACGGGTGAAACCAATTAGATTGAAGGCTGTAACAATATGATTCGACCAAGATTAGCAAGATTTGCCAGAAAGACCTATTCAGTTTCCAAGAAATGGGAACATCATTTTGAAGTCATGAAGTGGTTGATCGGAGAATATAATTGGGACAGGAAATCAGCTATGATTTAG
>JASMLX010000282.1:633-3242 GCA_030748495.1 Candidatus Poribacteria bacterium
AATGGGAACATCATTTTGAAGTCATGAAGTGGTTGATCGGAGAATATAATTGGGACAGGAAATCAGCTATGATTTAGTACTACCGTATGAGTTATCTATTACCTAGGTATCAGTAAACTGCTTAATAGCGTAAAAATCTTACTTCAGAATCACTATTTTTCTGGTTTCTATGTCATCACCTGCTAGCAACTGATAGAGTAAGCTCCGGAAGATATCATTTAAGCTGCTATTAAATACTACTTAGCCGTAAACGTTGAAAAAATTTAGGATCCAACCAAGGATCTGATATAGTCCAAAATGTTGTCTTCGATCGCACCACGCCCTTTCAACCCTGTTCTTTCCTGTTTCATCTTAAATACAAAAAACTACTGTTCCCATAGAATCGTAGTTTTTTGTCTCTATTTTGTGACCTTTAATACCCTGATGGAATCATGGTAATAATGCTATTGAGGTTTGGTTACCTTCAACTATTGTTTGAATTGATGATATAGTTCGGCCATTTAACGTTGAAACTGTTGTAGAATGATTTACGCCATTTAGGCTAATGAAAGCATAGTTTCCATAGAATCGTATTTCCCAGTTGATCGACGAATCACTTCTATTACTTAAGGTTGTCTTTAAGTTATCTTCCTGAAGCACTTTCACTATTTTAGATCCCACAGGAATCATGTCTACATCTACCCATGGCACTTCATCCGGAAGCTGAGGTAGTGTGCTTATCTTATTATTGGGGGCATCTGCATCAACACCTATTAACCAGCGAATAGTATGACTTACAAATGTATAGGGTAGTTCTGGGTATTCACGCCTTTCTGGATCGGCATAATACAGCTCTTTCATATAATGCCACCCTCTTTCTTTCTGCCCATAAGGAAAAAACACATCCGGTCAATAGCTTTTAGCTTCAATGTTGTCATTGGAACAATTGTCCCATATAAAGTCCAGATAGTCCTCTGATTTACGGCCGGGTTCTGTTATCAGTGTTTGCAGCATTAGGAAGCTGTTTTCCTTGCCATAACCGGCTGAATAATCTATCAAGCTCCTCCGACCTCGGTAATATGTGCTCCCCTCCCAGAAATCTGTTCTGAACATATGTAATATATCATTCGCTTTAGCCATCCATATATTGTAATCATCAACATTACCACGGGCTTTGAGTATCTCTGCATAGGACCTAAAACCCTGATATTGCATTCCAATACCATCCGCTGCTTCTCTAAAATGATCTTCACTAGTTTCATTATAAGTGCATGTATTTTCCCAGCCGTCTTCACCTGGGGCATCTGCAATGCCATTATTAGGAATAGCATTGTCATGACGCGCCAGATAACAGGTGACGGCATTCGTATAATACTCATATAGCACGGCATCCTGGATCCATTCCGTATTACCTGTCCACAAGTATTGTTGATATGAGGCCCATATAGCATCAAATATAGTGGGAACTTGATGTGCTCTTTCCCAAATTTTGCCATAGTAGTCAATGTGCCAGGCTGGAACATAGTCAAATTCCGGAGTCGCGGTTTTGGCAAATGCCTTCATCATGGTTATATTTTCAAGGTCAAGTCCCAGAAAATGTGCACCCGGCGCCATATGTTCCCAATCACGTAAACAGAAAGATCCTCTGCCTGGTAATGCGGCTTCATAACACGGAATAGTATTTGGTGTGCCTGTCATCACATAGCTTAAAGCCAAATCCTTTGCCCAGTTAAAAAGAAAGATTAATTCAGAACTGGAAGAATTAAAAGTAAGCTCAGTAGTTGAGGGTGAAGCCAAAGTGGGGCCAGGCTGCATTCCATCATTATTTGCCAAAACATTCTCCTTGATTTTAGTTGTTTTAAGGTGAATTCCTCGATGATAAAACCGCAAATCGAATCGTGGACTCAGTCTCATCAGGCTGTTTCAAAAACATCAACTGATCTTGAGCATTGAATCAATCACGCTAAATTATAGCCTGCCGGCAATTAGAAAATTATCGTCTGCCAAACAAATAGGTAGTACCGTTAACGATTATATCGGCGTACCGACCATAGGTGCTGTTACTTGAACTGAAAAAAATAGAGATCAAATTTTATATGGAGTATCAGAACCGTAACCGAGTTCCCTGCAAGTCCACCATCATCCAGAGAACCCTTTACCAGTTTACACCCGTCGGTAGCGGTATACCTGCTATTGATTTTCTAGGGGCTTTAGCCGAAGGGTCGTGGAACACTTATTGGTGTCATTTAGAAATCGCCGCTCCCTTCAAACCAGGTTCCTAGGGGGCGAAATCTTCAATATGGATAGCCTTACGACTTTCTATTGTAGCGTCTTTGCTGGTAGCATTTTGATGGGTAAAACTCTGCCGTTATCGATAACAATAGTTCTAATAGTTCTAATATTTCTTGATATACTCCAATTTCTTATTTATAACTTACTAACTAAGAAACCAATGGTTATTGGCGCATGATTGCGTGGTAATTACATGAAAAGTGTCTCTGCTAATCAGTCGTACTGTTGTTACTGGGGATCGGTATTTTCTCTCTTGTATAGATAACTCGAGTTTAGAGTGAACAAGCTATTTTCAGGTTGATTATTATCAGCCTGTTCGAGTTGCTCTCTCTGTTACT
>JASMLX010000283.1 GCA_030748495.1 Candidatus Poribacteria bacterium
ATCCGTCAGCGACCGCCATCAGTGGAGGATCGGGCCGTTGCTGGTCATTGGGAAGGAGATCTAATTGCAGGCTCGAAAAACAGTTACATGGCCACACTGGTCGAACGTCATTCAGGCTACGTAATGTTGGCCAAGGTAGATAATAAGGAGAGCCAAACCGTAGTTTCGGCCCTGATTAAACACGCCCAGAAAATACCGACAGAGTTGTATAAATCACTGACTTGGGATCGAGGGCAGGAACTGGCAGATCATCAAAGATTTAGCCTGGTCACTAATATCGAGGTCTACTTTTGTGATCCGAAGAGTCCGTGGCAAGGTGGTTCTAATGAAAATACTAACCGATTGCTTCGACAGTATTAGCCAAAAGGAACAGATTTGTCGGACCACTCACAAGCAGAGCTAAACCAAGTAGCAGGTCAGTTAAATGAACGACCACCAAAGACGTTAGGCTTTGAGACATCAGCCGAGAGATTCAGTGCATGCGTTGCCTCGACCTGTTGAACCCACCAACCTTATCGGACATTATCACCAATCCAATACCCCATACCTCTCCTTCTCCTCAACTGTCAGTTAACGGAAATGTTTTAGAGCAATTGGGAAATACGTTGGGATAAATGGTCGATAATTTTTATTTGTCATACACTCTTGGTACTCTGGAGCCTTGCCTTGGAGGGACAATCGAGTTGCCTTGACAAAAATTTACTGTCGTATTACAATCTTGTCAGAGCATAAATTCTGAGGCTTTAACTAAATCATCAATTAAGATGAAGGTTATAACAATCAAAATGAGTTTAAGATATTTAGTTGTAGGATTCTTGTCCCTTGGATTTCTCGTATCTGTGCAAACCGCAGACGCTCTTCCCAAGAAGGGCACCTTACGAATCTCCGGTGATAACTCGTGGGTTGCATTTATTGATGGCAAAGAGGTGGCGAAAGGTAACAACTGGCAAGCCCCTACTGTAACTGAATTTGTACTCAGCAGAGGTTCTGCGATGATTGCAATTTATGTCCATGATGCAGAACCTGGAGCCGCAGGCCGGGGCGGTTTTTTAGCTGACATAATCTTGGATGACAAGCCTAAGTATATAGGCACCGGTGACGATGGTTGGAGATGCAATGCGGGGAAACCGATCAATAGCCGAAAAGACGGTTGGCAAAAGCCAAAGTTTAATGATGGAAAGTGGAAAGAACTCCAGTTGTATGAAGAATTCGGTGCTGGCATTTGGGGGTTTGGTGCAGCCCAAATGCGACAGATATTGAAAGATCCTGACTGTACGGCAAAATGGGCTTGGTGTGGCCCAAATGACGGTGAAGATGATGTTTATTTTCGTTACACGATCGGCACTTTAGCGGTCGACTATCAAGAAAAACTTACGACATCGTGGGGAAAGATTAGGACAACCATATTAAGAGGAGATACTGGATGAAACGTTTTTTTGTCCTAACAATCACGCTTCTACTAATTTGCGCCTCGAGTATTTGGGCTGCTAAGCTAAGAATCAGCGGAGATAATTCTTGGGTCGGTTTTATCAACGGTAAAAAGGTCGGAGAAGGAAACAACTGGCAGGTACCGACAGTTTCCGACTTCGAGATGTCAAAAGGGGTTGCGGTGATTGCTGTTTACGTGCATGACGCCGAGCCGGGCAACGCTGGGCGTGGTGGAGCATTGGTCGATGTTATTCTTGATGATGGAACATACTTTGGATCTGATAAAACGTGGAAGGCAAATGCTGGTCCCCCAATCGGTGAACGGAAGGACGGTTGGGAGAAGGCTGACTTTGACGACAGCAGTTGGGACAATGCAACGCAGTTAGACCAGTTTGGTAGTGGTATCTGGGGATTTGGTGCGGCTAAAATGCGACAGATATTGAAAGATCCGGATTCGACAGCTTATTGGGTCTGGGCGGGACCAAACGACGTCGAAGATGAGATCTATCTCCGATTTACAATAAAGACTGGAGCCGACACCCCAGTTCAACCAATCGGTAAACTGACCACAAGGTGGGGTAAACTTAAGTCCGAGCGCTAAAGCGAAGTGGACAGACAGGAGTGTGACACTTAACCTATTTATACCACTCTTCTCATTTGCTTCTCCATTCCACCTGGTCGCACACCATTCGATTCCTGCTGAACCCAATATAGCAAATTAATCTCTTTTTGTACAGCCTCTGCTAATTTGATAACGCCCAATATCTATTGCGAATTCAGTAATCGCTGAAACTCTGGACTCTGTCGGATATTATCCAAACCCCTATCTACCTTCGAGTACTCCATCAGTCCCGCCTCTAAAACTATTGCTTTCTGCAGCCACTCTATGGCCGGTTCTTTTTCATTCTTGACTGAATAAATCTGGGCCAGATAGTAATGTGCCCGCGCGTAGTTAGGATTAGTGGTCGGATTATCCGCTGCCATTCCGAAAACTAGTCGGCCTGGATCCGAGTAAGTCACACCGTCGTTATTACCTCTCTTTCCCTCCTGAGAAATAGAAGCAATCGCCTGTTGGTATTGGACAATGGCTTCCTCTAGTTTCCCTTGTTGATGATAGACCACTCCCAAATTGTAATGGGCCTTGGCATAGTTAGGGTTGATTGCAATCGCCCTTTGGTATTCAACAACCGCTTCCTCTAGTTTGCTCTGATTATAGTAGACATTTCCTAGATTATTGCGGGCTTGGGCAAAGTTGGGGTTAATCTGAATCGCCTTTTGATACTCCGCAATCGATTGTTCTAATTGGCCTCGATTATAGTAGGCCACCCCCCGATTGAAATGCGCCTTTTGCCTGCTACCACAGGCCGAGACAAAACAGCTCACATTAACAATAATCGTAATGGCCAGTAAATGATTGGTTGTTACTCGTTTCATCCTGCCCCCAGCGACTAATTAATAACGTCCGATAAAGAACCAATGCCATCTTATCCTCCTCAAGTATGTTTTATGTGGTCTTAGATGATTTGATAATCCTATGATAAAACATGACCTGAGACATATCAAGACCTGGGTCTCAGTGAGTAGACAAACTGAAACCTGCACATTCTTTCATGTTGGAAGCCGGCCCTGTGGTGTCAAAGCCAGAGGGCGGTTCTGTTTTCAGGCCCAGAAAAAACACCGGCTGAGATAACCGGCCCTCTGGTGTC
>JASMLX010000284.1 GCA_030748495.1 Candidatus Poribacteria bacterium
AACTCTTTCGTAGCGTGAGTATTCGTGGAGAGGATGGTGTGGCGCAACTTCGGATTTCAGAACAGGAATGGAATCAACTAACCACTGTTGGGTCAGTGGAAGAAGTGAATTAGGAGTAATCTAATGGCTGTTCTAATCCCCAAAATCGAACCGTCTGAAATTGCCAATACCGGCGAGCGGAAAATCGCAGAAGCACTGGTTCAACAGTTGCCCTCCAAAGTTGAAGTTTTTCACAGCTTCCAATGGCTGAGTCAGGAAAAAGGCCGATTGCGTGAAGGGGAGGCTGATTTTGTAATTTTGCACCCAGATCACGGACTGTTATTTATTGAGGTCAAAGGCCGTTTAATGCATTATGATCCTGAGCAACGCTCCTGGTTGGCCCAGAACCAAGATGGTAGCGTATATGAACTGAAACGCGGCCCATTCGATCAAGTTCGTGACAGTCATTGGAAATTAGTCGACTTGGTTAAGAGCGAAGTGGGAGACAAACTACCCTTTACACATGGCTATGCAGTGGCTTTTCCTAATCACAGATATCAGGGTAGTTTGCCACCAAATGTCACCCCAGATTTGGTCTTTGACGTCGATAAATGTCAAAATATCTCCAGGGCGGTTGACAAAGCCTTCGAACGGTTCCGTTCCTTTCCCCACCCGCCAATGACTGGACTGCAGAAGGATGCCGTCCACCAAGCCTTGTTCCCGCGTTTCAACCTTTTGCCTATACTCTGGCGAAAGGTTGAGGATTGGGAAATGCGAATAAAACGGTTAACCGAGGAACAAAAAAATTTGCTGAACTTTCTATCAATGCAACCTAAAGTAGCTGTTCAAGGGGTAGCCGGTTCAGGTAAAACGATCTTAGCCTTGGCTAAAGTTCAAAGCCTGGCCAAGCAAAAGATACGTTCGCTTTTGTTATGCTACAACAGCCTGTTGAAAGAATGGCTAATTCAGGCCATCCCGGATCCCTTAAACGATTTTATCACTGTTGACACCTACCACGGTATTGTTGAAAACCTATGCCGTAAAACAAATATCACCTTTGGCTCTAGCCACGGTGGAAGAAGGGATGATGAGTTTTGGACTTATGATGCTCCCGAATTGCTCGAAAATGCCTGTATATTAATGGACCCTGTCGAGAAATTTGAAGCTGTTGTTGTCGATGAAGGACAGGACTTTCATGAGCTGTGGTGGGATAGTTTGCAAGGCTTGTTCCAAGATGCAGAGGATAAAAAAGCCTATTATGTCTTCTATGATCCGAAGCAGAACCTGTTCATTGAACAGCCGAGTTTGCCTTCAGAGTTGGGCCCACCCTATCCCCTGCCTAAAAATTGCCGAAATACAGCACGGATTGCCGAACACTGTGCCGAGCTAATTGATGAACCGGCCCAAATTATGGAAGGAGCACCAGAGGGGGATGCCCCGGAGATCATTAATTCCCCTAACCTGGATCAAGCTCTCCGTGAAGCGGCTAAGAAAGTTAGGGCTTGGTGTACGTCAGCGGCTGGTGGATTGAAACACTCCCAAGTGGCGGTTTTGCTCTCAGGGCACACACAGAGCAAGTGGCCTAGATTTCCAACCTGTACCTGCTACCAGGGAGTTTAAATCATGGCGTAAAAACGAAGGTGTGCTAGTTACGTCCTGGCGGCGTTTTAAAGGTTTGGAAGCGGACGCTATCGTAATTGTCGAAGCGGCAGACAAGCAAAACAGTTCTTCCGATCAGTACGTCGCACGGTCCCGAGCCAAACATGTTCTCACCATAATTCAGGTTGGCTGATATACAGGTAAGACCAACAAGCGGCACAACTCTTCCTGTCGCTACTATCAGAAGTCTAGAGGCAGGTCGGGTGGTAAGAATGGAGGGTGGCTTGTAAGGCTTATGATAGAGCAGCGGCTACATACTCAACCGCATCCTGACTGCTTCATGGCCATGTATCCGAAGGTAACTAATAACCTGCTTTTTACATGTAGGAATCGGTATGAAACCAACTTTGACTTCCGTTGATCTCAAGGTATCAGCTACCAGCGATCAATTGAGTTTTGGCGATATTCTGACCATTGATTTCCAAAGAACCCTTCGTATTCCAGATGATGGTAGTGTTTATCCCCTGCCACCAGGGCTAGGTAATTTCCCTATTTGTCGAGTAGATGATTATGCTACCACTGTGCCCAAAAGTTGGCTGGAACGCGGTGGTATCTTTATTCCCATGTACCAACGAGAAGCCTTATGGCTAAACTTCACTGCGGCAGAACATTTACCTTGTGCGGTTAAAATCGCTGCCGGTAAGATCAACGCTGTATCGGGACAGCCGTGGGATATCGAACTTTCGCCTGATGGCCCTTCAGCCGACAGCATAACTGACTTCGCCACAGATGAGGGGGAGGACTTACCAGAAGAGTGCGACTATATCGTGGTTCCAGAGCAACCGTGGCTGGACGGATTTAATGTGGGGCAAGGGGCGGTTCGTCAGTTTGTGGCCATGCCGTTGGGGTTGGGTTATACAGCTGAAGGCCAGTTAACAGGCGAGGAAAACCATGGCGGTTTACAGATAGCCGTTTACGGTCCTACTCCAGCCTTGTTGAAGGAACTGTCCGAATTGGAAATAGTCAAGATGGACTATCAAATGGCATTTTCACCCGAAATGGGTTTAGCCGCTGGTGGCCAGATGAAACAGAAAATCTATCCTGATCCCCATGGATATGAATACTGGGATCAAGACAACTCTGTTTGTACTTATGTTCATATCATTAATAGCATGGCTTACCGTGAAATTACGGGTCAGGAACCGCCATCGACACCTATTAGCGCTGCTACTTATGGTAAATACGGCTTACCTTGGTTTGCACTATATGATGAGGACAGACGGGAGATTGCTGCTGCCGACAAGCTGAAGCAGATCAAGAGTGTGGCTGAGATGGATCAGCAGAAATTCGGCCAATCGTTGCAGGATGATGAGACAGTGGAGGTGAAGTCAGTCGTCAAATTGAAAGCTGGTAAGCCGGTTGGGGGCGGCAACTGGTAATCTGGATAGTACTTTATTACTAGTTTCTTCTTGCTTGTTGTATTACAACACATTACCTTTACTCGTTGCCTCTTTCTCTATTCTTTCCTTTAACTTAGCTGGCACATTC
>JASMLX010000285.1 GCA_030748495.1 Candidatus Poribacteria bacterium
TTCAGTTCGTTAACCGACAGGGAGCGATTGATACTCTCCGCATTGATAGGCAAATTATCCAGCAACAACGTTTTTTGTCCATCGGCTAGAATGTAAATCAGGCGGACATAACAGGGACGATTAGTTATCAGAAGTCAATTATCCGACGTTATTTTAGCCAGACCTGGTCTTGAAACACAGCGTTGAGTTTCAAGAGTTTGTTGCCTGGTCGAAAGGCAGTTATAGACAGCTAGTCAAGTGGAAGCCTAAGCTGATCAACTACTGAGGACAAAGGCGTTATACTCCCGAAACCAGTTTGGTCTGCTCAGCTATGAAAATAGGTGGCTAATTCAGCTTTTAGAATTGAGCTTTTGGTGGCAAAACCACGATTGGCCGTTTTTCTGGTGGACTAAATAGTAATTAGTCTATCGTTCAAAGTTGACAATACCGGCTTTGGCCTAGGTTCAGGAGTTGGTAAACTGACTGGGAACACTAATAAGACGCAGTCTATTACGCCTACTGATTAATGGCTGCGTAGACGATCGGTTTAACCGACCAACTCAGATCTGAGAAGGGCATCTGTTGGGCCAGGGTAATCGCTACTAATCCGTCACTGGGTGAAATCCAGAATTCAGTACTGGTTCCACCCAGCCAGCCGTATTCACCCAACTGCGCGGCCGATACCCAGTCGGTTCGCTGCACACGCACCGATACCCCCAAACCGAAACCGAGTCCTTGGTACCTGGCCTTCGGTTGCTTGTCCAGTGGAAGCAAATGCTGGGGTAATTGGTTGCGGGTCATTTGTTCCACTAACTCGGCTCGAAGCAACCGTACCCCATCTAGTTCCCCTTTTCTAGATAACATCAGACAGAAACGACTGAAATCAGTGGCGGTGGAAACCAATCCGCCACCGGCCGACAGAAACTTTGGTGGTTTGATAAAGCTGGTCTTTGAATGGGTTCCAGTTCCGCCTTGTGGCGCCTCGATCTCATGTAGTCCACCCTCTGGATGGGGGCCGTACATACCGACTAATCGATCCACCTTCTCAGGCGGCACGTAAAAATCGGTATCCACCATTTTCAGTGGTTTAAAGATCCGATCAGCCAGAAACTGGTCGAAGCCTTGACTAGAAACGACCTCAATCAATCGCCCTAAAACATCAGCCGAGATACTATAATGCCACTTAGTTCCAGGATGGTACAACAAGGGAACAGTCCCCAGCTGTTCTACCATCTGCTGCAGATCACATTGGTCCAACTGGTGTAGGCCTGCCTGCCGGTAAAGCTTGTCCACCCCCTTCTGACCAGCTATGTACCGATTAGCACCAGGCAAGCCGGAAGTATGACGCATTAGGTCACGAACAGTCATTTGACTTTTAGCCTCAACTAGCGTGACATCATCTGCTTCAGGATCAGCGACTACTCTCATTTTACCGAACTCGGGCAGATATTCAGCCGCTGGAGTGTCGAGCCCTAACTTCCCTTCCTGATAAAGGAGCATCACTGCGACTGCAGCTATCGGCTTGGTCATAGAATAGATGCGAAAGATGGCATCTTCTCGCATCGGTCGTTTAGCTGGCAGATCCATCATACCGGAGGTTTGGAAATGTACTACCTGACCATACCGGGCGACGATGGTAATGGCACCGGCTAGTTGATCGCTTTCGATGAACTGTTGTACAACTGAGTTAATATGCGTTAGGCCATCGGCGGATAGTCCCACCTCCTGTGGGTTGATAGTACTGGGGTTGATGCTGAAAAACGCTTGTTTACTCATAGTTTTCTCTCCGCTGTAAAACTAAAAATTCACCACTTCTATTCCGGCTATAAACTGCGTAGTGGTCTAACTCGGGTTGCAATATCATAAACACGATGTCTATTGACAACGAACCGATCCGTTCTTGGTCTGCTGGCTGATTATTCAAAATCGAACAATTTATCCTGATCCAAACGATTACGGATAGATTTCCAACGACCATCCATTCAATCTTATGATATAAACACCCAGTTGCTCCATCTCTGAGTTATTGAGTAGATGGCTCCCCGATGGATAATCTCAGCCCAAGCCGTTGGTGAATCTAGTTCGGCGTCAATCAAAATTTTCAGTCACAAATTAATCACTGACCAATGTTCTGATCAGCATACTAGCTAATTCCAACAGGTTCGTTGTCAGGAGGAACTTCGGTTGGACGGCATCATATTGTTGTGGCCGACGTAACATAGATGGCGTATATTTTCGGATCTTCCGGCCGCAGTCCAACATAATTGAGCCGGATGCGAATTACTTCCTTTTTCGTCATGATCAGTTGATGATTTTTCCAGTGAACAGGCTGACGCAATCCAGACTCTAGTGGTTGGCAGTCTTCGGCTAGATAACCATCTATCGGCTGGAAACACTCATCTAAGATTTCCACTGCAATTTGTGCGTATTGCGACAGCCCGTCAACATTCAACCACACTTGGGTGAGTTGTCCCTCTAGATCAATGGGGGCTGAAATCATATGGTGTACCTGCCCCTTTTTCAGATTCAGATCGGAGGCCTGAAAGTAGCCCAACCGGTCACGTGGCCAACTAGCCACTCGAACCCCATTGCTCAGTTGTTCCGGCCAAGGCGCATACCAAAATAGGGTCTCCTCACCCACATTCTCGAAGCCTTGTCCCTGCACGAGCCCGGCATGTTTGAAGTGCATGGGGGTAGGCAGGTGCTCAAAATCATCTTCCCCGGCTTCTACTATGCGAAAATCCGGAATCGGTTCCCGGTAATGTAGTGCGTCGTTGCTGACGACTAAGCCCAGGTCCATATCAACGTGTCGACGATCGTTATTGTTTGGCCCGTGCCACTGACCATAGAAACCGATTATCACATTACCACGATTCCACAAAGCGGCACCCAAATGAACTTGTTCCCCCTAGTGATCTCCGAAGACCATGGGGCGAGGAGGGATATTTTCCCGTCGAAAGCCCAAGCAGGAGGCTTCTATCCAGTGTTCGAAATCGTAGGAAGCAAACATCACCAGCTGTCGTAACGCGCCGAAATGTTTGCCGCCGTGGCCGCTTAGGTAATAACAACCGTTGAACTTGGTAACGCCTGACATCTCACAAGCAGGCACATCTAGCGGCCGCTCGCCCTCCTGCC
>JASMLX010000286.1 GCA_030748495.1 Candidatus Poribacteria bacterium
ACCGAGTTGGCCCGAATCGAGAATCTCCTTGGCTTTCAGGCTGGTACCGTAGAAATGCTGCGTCAAACCGATCATTAGTTTCACGTTATTGTCATCTGCCGCCTGGATCATCTGGTCGCATTGCTCGAGACTAATGGCCATCGGTTTTTCCACCAGCACATGCTTGCCGGCATTACACGCATCCACAGTCAAACGATGATGCAGTTGATGGCCAAGGGTAATAGCAACAGCATCCACCTCCGGATCTTCCAGTAATTCGGTGTGGGTGCTATACCCTTTTGCAATGTTATACTGATCCATGTACTGACGTTGCTTTTCCTCAAAAAAGTCAGCTACGGCCACGACTTCAACACTGTCTAATTCAGCAATGGCCGAACAGTGCGACTGGGCGATTTCGCCCAATCCAATAATCCCAACGCGAAGTATGCTCATTTTTCACCTTTTCTTATTTTCATCTAACGGTCCTATTCTAGGCCAAATCATCTGTCGGCACAACGCCAGTATCAGAAATATTTCGGCACATCTTAAACTAGCCCACTTCTTCAGCCTGGAGACAACCCACTGCTGGATCGGTTTCGTGCCGTTTTTTACCATCTGTAAAATAACGACTTAAACCTAGTATGGCTGATTCCGCCAACCTCCCGTGGTTTTTGCACAACCGGAGATTAACGGAATATGATAGGGGTTTTGGCGTTTGTAAAGTCGGAAATCAGAGCCACCAACTCCCCGCATTAACGGAAAACCGTTACCAAGCCGAACAACAGCAATTAGCCGAGATGCGGGGCGTTCGGTACTGCAACGCCTGCTAGCAATATTTGTGTCGGACTAATATATTCTTCTAAAGGGGGCACCGCCTACCTTCAACTTGTAGTTTAAGGTTTGGCGGCCCTCGGTACCGTCTAAGTTGATCCAGATGATATGCATGGTTGCTTGAGGAGGTGTGATCGTCCATTTTTTGCCAGCACCAATTGCATCAGTGACTGACTCGACTGGATAGTCGAAGACTAAGGTGATAGTTGCATTAGCAGCCACCTCACCACACCCCACCAACAACACCACAAACACCCAACTAAATTTCCGCATCATCCTCCCCCAACAGGTTTTTGTAATCACAGTGTACTTGCTTCAGGGACTCCCGAACGTTTTCGCCATGTCCATCTTGGACTACCCTCTACACTCACACCCGCACATCAGCAATTAGCCGAGAGCGTTCTCGCTCGGTTCTGCAACGCCTGCGAGCCGTGTTTGTGTCTGACTGACCAGTGGTAGGGACGCAGCATCGCCGCTTGTAAAGGCCCGTGTTTCGCAGGGTTCAGAGGTAACTAATTCGATCCTGACACAACACATCGAAACCCGTAGCCGTCGTTCCTATCAGGCGGCTGAAGTGACTCCATCACCATGGCCTAGCAGTGTCATCAGTTCGGTACCAGTCTTTGCATCCCACACCTTGGTTGTCTTATCACCACTAGCGGTCACTATCCGCTGTCCATCGGCACTATAGGCCGCTGAATTGACATTATCCTCGTGGCCTTCCAGTATCAATCTGACTCTGGATTTGACCAGTGATTGACGTAATACCGTGTTCGACAACGGTAAAACCGTCTCATTAGCCTCGTACATGATCCTAATCGACTTGGTGGCCAAAAGTAGGCTGAGTTCCGGGTCCGTTTCCATTTCGGCTAAGGCAAATGCCGCCAAAGCACGGGATGTTGAAATCCTAGCTGTTTCTTGTGCTTGCCGCCGTTCTACATTTGCTTGGTTACGCTGGTAAAAAGCAAATATCGCTAAACCCAGCATCAGGACCAAAGCCACAGATACACTTAAAATTACCAACCGTTGCAACCGATCAACCGCAGTTCGACTGAAAGCCAAATATTCACTATGTAAATCTGTGGGCTTGGGATCGGTTGAAAATCCTAGTGTTAGCCAACTTTCAGCCACTTGCAGTTCTTGTCTACTTAAGGCCAATCCTCTAGAACGATCATTCTGGCCCCACTCAATGGCACGTGTCAACAAGCGTGTGTGTTCTTTGACGTAATCCAGATCAGTGTCAAGGGCATCAATTAGTAACTCAAAGTTGGCCTCAAAATTATCCTCGCCACGCAGAAAGACCCAATTATGGACCGACATGACCTCATGCACGCTTTTTGCATCTTTCCAGACTACCGGCACTAATCGCTTGTTGTGCTTGACCGCATGCTCAATCTCTAAGGTACAGATTTCGGAGGCCACTGAATCAGGACTAATGACAAACAGGAAAGTGTTGGCCGCTTCAATGCCGTTATAGATCTCAGCTAACCAATCAGCGGTGGCTGGAATATCCTGCCAGTCGGCCCAAGGCTCACGGTTACGAGCGGTTAATTGATCAAACAGGTGACGAACGAAGTCGATGTCACGGCGGGAATAGGAGATGAAGACGTCTGACATGAGAAGTGAACCTAGTCGCTGACATGGCCATTATATAGCAATGCAAATGACAGGTCAACAGAGTCAGAATTAGATGGTGTTAGGAAGTCAGTTAGGAGAAGAAAAAGGGTACCAGCTAGGGCAGCTGATACCCTCTTGATTACCCCGTAGGGTCAATACCCTCGGTGCGGGTCGCTTTTAACTATATTCATACTTGGCAGTACGTTCCTCTGTCGAATCGGGCTTACAATTAAATCGTGAACAATAACTAAACTGCCAAAAACCAAATATTATTTTCTACTTCTAAGCTCAGAAATTGAACGGCACGGTAGTAATTATCAGTTTGTCTTCTGCTTGCTCAACCGACTGATTCTTTCTTTTCCGTCTTTTTAAACCTCTTGTTCCACGAGTGTGGACATGTTTGTGCCGTGTCCAACGCCCCTTACCGTGTATTACGAGGCCTATGCTATCGATGACCAGCTCGACTGGTCTTGGATAGACATGGAGGAGTGGCTATAACCAAATAGCATTTGTAGGATTCTAAGAACTAGAAAATTTTATCCCATTGTGATAGGCTGGGAAATTGAAAACCGGCGGATAGACATCAGAACCAATTTTCTGGGTTGGTTGATATTTCTTAGTTATGTTTATGTGCCAGCAGCTCAAGTGGAGGAGGAACTGGTTGTGGAACAGTT
>JASMLX010000287.1 GCA_030748495.1 Candidatus Poribacteria bacterium
GCTATAAAAGCGGTTAGTAGTCATCAGGCTGTAGAGATAAAAAAAGCTGACTGTCGCTAAAACAGCCAGCTAGTAAGTCTTTAAGAAAGTAAGACCTGATAGAGGTTTGACGCTTTAGGAAAAGTTAACAAGACCTGAAGCATCAAAGACAACTAGAATCATGACCCTAATGTTGACAGAATTCCAGTGCTTTTTTTATTGTAGCTATTTTCCACAGACTTTTCAAGGAAAGTCGCTATTAAAAAAACGCGTAGTTTGGATTTTGGGTCTCGTATTGACACAAGCCCTAGCTTCCACAGGATTTGTGTTGGGAGAAAATTGATCTCGTGACTCAAGAAAAAAGACGAGCTATAGCCCTCAATATAATACATCGCACGAATTTAATATCAATCACCAAGACAGATGCCACGGAATGTCATATTTGCGGCAAACCTGACTGGTGCATGGTCTACACTAACCCCCAAACAGGATTGGTAGAAGCTGACCTATGCAACCGTCCTGAAAGTACCAGTCATGAACCTGATCACTGGACACAAGAAGGCAAAGCCATCTTTGTTCGTTGGGACAAGTGGGACCAACAATCAGTACCACTAAAACCCACCTTTAAAGCCTATTCTAAAGCAAAAGATCAATCAAGAAAAGCTAAAAATTCCACTCTCAACCGCGTCTACAGACACATCCTGAACCAACTGAAACTGTCTGACCAACACCAGCAACAGTTAGTAGGTCGTGATCTGACCAGAGAGCAAATCAAAAGGTTGGGTTACCGTACTGCTCCCACCTACTCCCAACTACCTGCTTTAATGCGTTCCCTAAAGGAAACAGGTGTTGACCTGCTATCGGTTCCCGGTTTCTATACCAACAAACAAGGATTTCCTTGGTTGGAGAATATTCCAGGTCTCTGGATTCCTTACCACAACTACAACAAACAGATTGTGGGAGTGCAAATTAGAGTGGATCAAGCCCGAAATAGTGGCAAGTATGTCTGGTTGTCGGCTTCGGGCAAGGGTGGAGTTAATAGCAACACACCAATTCATGTAGCTAGAGCAGATACAGAGACCGATACGGTATGGATCACTGAAGGCGCTCTGAAAGCAGATATCGCTAGCGCTTATCTCAACCAAACGGTAGTGGCCATGGCTGGCGTCAGCAGCTACAAAGAAGACGAACTGCAGCAAACGCTACAACAACTGGACATCAGACAGGTAGTGATCGCCTTTGATACCGATAAGAAAAAGAACCTGCATGTACAGGGAGCCTATAATAAATTAGCCAAACGCCTAATCAGTTGGGGATATCAAGTTCAATCAGCAGAATGGCCCGAAAATGAAGGGAAAGGTATTGATGATTTACTGGTGGCTGGTGGTAAGTATCAGCTCACGGCTGCAGCACCTAGCGTCAACATTAACAGAGTACGTAGTGGAAAGAACGGAAAGCCCGTTAGGAAAACAGATCTAGCGCAACCTGTATCCACTACTCCTGCTACTCCTGATCAGTTAAGAACAGAGATGATCGAGCAGTTAGAATCGCATCTGGAAAGTGATACCATGACAGCTCTACTGCTGAAAGTGCCACCTGGAGTAGGAAAAACCACAACTACCATGCGGCATTTACGCCCAAAAACAGATTGGCGACTAATCTATTCAGCACCTAGACACAAGCTGTTACAACAAAGCATGGGTGAGGGTGAGATCGACTGGACCTGGATCCGATCTCGCAAGCCAATGCAGATTGAAGCCCAACAGGCAACAACTGCCAGCAAAAAGAAAAGTATTGAGGATTATCAGCAGCAAGATCTTCCTCTTAACCAGCAACAAGTTCTATGCCACCAACATCAACAGGCTGACCAGTTAGCATCAAAACATTGGAACGTCTGGCGCCATCTATGCCGCCAGTGTGAATTATTACCCGTTTGCGGTTACAACCAGCAGTTCCAACAACAAAATCATATTGGCATGGTTCACCAACATCTGACCAACAAAAGAAGTTGTCAATCCATCATGGAGGAAGGAAAATTATTTAAGCCCAACCAGGTTACTATTGTGGATGAGCTTGATCCTTACAAATTTGTTAAAACGATAGCCATCAGTACGAAAGACTTATCAGCAGCCATCATTCGTTCTTGGGAGCAGCCACTACAACAGTTACTGGAAACCGTCAGAAGCGCTATCGAGAACGGAAGCCGTCAATTAAAACCATATCAACTGATGATAGGTAAGCCCGTAATGGAGCTGATGGTTCAAGCTAGTGGTGGGGAGCAGCAACTCAAAACCCTAATTACAGAAGCAGAAGTCGAATGGGTGTCGGAGCAAGATGAAGTAGTAGTAGAGATTGAGGCCTTTCTTGACGCCACAAAGAATTCTTATCAAGTTGTCATTAATGGAGAGACAGTACGAATTCCACATTCTTTTGCTGAACCTCTTGATAATAACACCATCCAGGTCAAAACTTGGTATGCTGAACAGCATAACTTTCCCATTTTCAGTCCTGTAAATGACGACCAAGTGGAGGTACCGCTCAACTTCCAGACGTTACTGATAGAGACATTAAGTCGTGAATTCCGCCTCTATCAAGATGGAGATGATTACAACTCGGCCTTATCGCTAGAATCGGGATGCTTGAAGATTAACCAGCGGTTAGAGAATCAGATCCCTGATGATGTTCCCCTGGTTCTACTGGACGCGCAAGGTAACGGACCGTTATTGAGTCAGCTGCTGAACAGAAAGGTTGAGACCTGGAAACAGCCAGTCGCTCTAAAAGCCAATATTATCCAACTGGTGGATGGCGAGTACGGAAAATCCAGTTTGTGGAATAGCAAAACGAAAGAGCCCAAGCCCACTCTAGAAAAGCTGCTAGACCAGGTAATATTACCAAGAGCCCAAACAGAACCAGAGCAACTACTGATAATCACTTGGAAGGTGATTGCTGATTATCTATGCCAATTACAGGATGAAGGTAAGATACCAGCTTCAGTTGGTATTGAACATTATGGAAACCTGACAGGCAGTAATGAGCATGAAAATAGACGCTGTAGTATCTTGTTA
>JASMLX010000288.1 GCA_030748495.1 Candidatus Poribacteria bacterium
GGTGGCACCGATTGCGACAGTTTGGATTCTAGCGTCTGTTTCAAATAGCGAGCAAACTGGCTGCACAGCTTGGTGTCCTGATAGTAAAAGGGTATCACCAGCAGTCCAGCTTTTGGAGCCTGAAATTGCTGGTTGAACTGAAACTGGATAGCCCCGGCCACATCTTCCAAATGCTTGATCTCGAACAATGCCAATTGCTGAATGCGATCCGAAATCTCGTTCTTCGACGGTAGGACATCATCCTGTTCCTGCCGGTCCAACAGGGAAGAAGCGCCGACCGACAACAACACCGTCCGACTCTCGGTCAGTTTTTCAAACAGGGGTAAGGTCTGAAAATAGTATTGAAGGGCTAATTCCTTCTGCTCCAGGTTGGACTCTGCCAGACGGATCAGTTGACCGATCTCTTTCTGCACCCGCTCTTTCTCCCGCTGATACAACCCAACCAGGTCAGTACGGCGAATATAGGTCAAAGCGTAGGCGGTGGGATGCTTCCGGTGATCATCGAGGTAGACTTCGCTCTTTAATCCCATGACCTGCAGTGAAGAAGTGCTATAGGTAACAGAACTGAACTGTTGAACCAGATCCGTTTCAGTCTCCTGTTGTTGATTGGAGATGCTGTTGCTAATCTTGACCACTACCTGGCGGGACAAATCCGCCCGCGCGTTATCTTGAGCTACCTGTTGGCTCTGCTGATCAATACCGGCCGCTGAACCAAATCCAGTCAGGTATCGATCAGCAGGGAATTCTGTCGCTTGGCCGTAGTTAACCACCCAATCCGGTTTCTTATTTTTGCCCTCCACTAGGTGACAAATGGACAGACTCAGCGTCAGCCACAGTAAAAACAGGCTGTGTTTAGAGATGACAGTTTGGCGCTCGATAATGATCATTTTTACAATCTCTTATTCGGCGGAAAAGCCCTACTGACTGCTAACAACCATATCTGCAGGCATACAATGTGGCTGTTACTGAGGGTTGGGCCGAGGCTGCTCCTGTTTTAACCACCTGCATTCCGCGGGCTAATAGTGTCATAATCTAAGGCCGACGCCACTAACCGACGGACGGCGGTTTCTAAAACACCAGTATTTTCCCAGGTAGCTTAGCCCACCCAATCATAAGTGAACCCAGAGAAGTTTTTAAGCTGGTTCGGCCTAAAGTCCGATACTCATTGACGGTTTTCCTGTTAGTTTTGTTGGTCAGCAACACGCACCAGTACATGATATGACCCATCCTCAACATCGTACCAACGTGCGGCCACTGCTATATTTTTTAACCGGACTGTAATCTCTGTGCTGGTAATTTGCTCATTGTAATCCAGCGCATATTTTCCCAGATGACGAATCTTGGCCTTCAGGTTGACGGCCAGGTTTATACGAGCATGCTTTTCCGCTGCCTGCCAGCCGATTTCGGGGTGATAGCGAGGATTACAGTTTCCAACCCCGTAAATAAATCCATCATTGGCGGGCCGATTGATTAGCCAGTCGGGTTTTTTCTGCGAGGCTAGGGTCTTCCTCGTGGCCAGTTTACATTTTTGCTCGCCAATTAAAACCAGCAAAAGTTGTGGCGTTTCATAGGTCGCCCAGACGTGGTACTGGTTGGAGACTCGCTTTCTCAGAGCGGAGGGAGTAACTTCACTGAAATCCGCCACTTGTACCTGATCAATGCTGATACGGCCACCGACGATATCGACCTGCTGTTGTCGGGCTAGTTGATCAATCGCATTTTCAGTGGCCTGCTCAATGGAAGATTGTCGATAAAAGTAGCTCCTGGCATAACCAACAGCACAAGCAAAGTCGATCGGTGGTGTCCAAAACCACTGCGGGTAGGTGATCAAACGACCCTCATTAGCACTCTGTAGAGCCTGACCAGCACAGCCGAACCAACCAGCTGTCAGACAGATTTATTTCGGCTTTGGGACGGTGCTACGGTGCTAAACCCTGTTCTTTCTTAAATTGGTCGTATTTATCGACTTCTCCTTCCAATTCCTGAAATCCTTGTGAGGCCCGGAAACGGGTATACATGTTCTGCTGTTTTTTGATAGCCTCCATCAATGCTGTATTGGCCGGGCCGATTGGCATCTCCATTAAGACGTAGGATCGATAAATGATCTCACCCTCTTTGACTGTTTTGACCTTTCTAGCTTTGGAACCATTCAGTACTTTGGAGGTCACAGACTTAGAAACTTCCGTAGTCTGGCTCAAGAATTCGGCGTCCTCTCCTAATCCGACCTCTTCGTTAAACTGTTTAATCATCGATTTGACCTTGGTTTCCATCTGTTGGGCAATATCGACGCGTCCCTGCTGTTTGGCTTTATTGACTGACATTTGTAAGTCTCTGGAGGTGGAGGTTGCGACCGCAAATATGTAGTTTGGATCTTCTGGTAGTGCTTGGAACCATTCTGGCAATCCAAGGGAATTACCTTTGGAGGCAGTTTTCCCACCACAGCCTAAGGATAGGGCCGCAATTGCCAGTAGAACTAACGACAGGTTGAAGATTTGCATCAAACGTAAATTTCTCATATGATCACGCCTTTTGTGGAATGTTGGTTATGGTTTAACTGTTGGTATCTGGTACATCTTGACAGAAACAGATTGGTATTGGTTCGGTATATCGCCGATCTTCCAGCCCCTTCCAGTAGTTTCACTGTAAAAGTAACGACGATCTTCATACTGATAATGAGCCCCCGAAAATTGGCCAGAAACCCCGAGTGCCAAATGACCTTGGGGATTGAGCAGCATCAAGTCATATCCAAGTGGTCGGAGAAGACTTGCTGCTAAAATCACGGTGTCTTCACAGTCTCCGCCACCCGCAATTAGGGTCTCAAAGGCGTACATCTTGAACTCATCATATCCCGTTGCCACATCGTCTGCGGTATAGGGTAAACTTTGGCTAAATGAGAGGATGAAGTTAGCTAACCGCTCTCTACTCCAACTGTTCTTTTGGCCGATTTTCTCCATTTCAGTAGCGATTGGCTGACCAACCGCTGATCCTTCTACCACCATTTGCGTCCATCTGGCCCGGTCACAGTTAGAATAGGTGTTGTA
>JASMLX010000289.1 GCA_030748495.1 Candidatus Poribacteria bacterium
GCAACCGATGGCCGAAAAGACCACCTGGTAGATGACAAGGCCAAAAAGGAACACCAGTCCTGGGAGCAAGCATACCGAGTCAATCAGCCACAAAAACGGCTCGCAGGCGTTGCAGTGTACCAAGCGAGAACGCATTCGGCTAATTTCATCTGCCTGCTTGATAACGACTTTCCGTTATATGGATAAGTTATGAGGTGACTAACGCTCAATACCATAAGTTTATGCAAACTACTGGTCATAGCAAACCAGAATTCTAGAATGACTCAAAACATAACCAGCACAATCAACCAGTCGTAAGGATTAGTTGGCACGATGCCACAGCTTATGCTAAATGGATGGGGAAAACCGGCGGAAAAAGAATGGGAATGGGCCTCCCAGACGGGCTTGAAAAACAAAGAGTATCCTTGGGCGAATCAAGTGCCTAGCTCAAGTCGGGATAACTATGGGAGAAATGTAGGAAAACCGACAGCAGTGGGGAGTTATCCAGCTAATGGGTATGGATTATATGATATGACGGGGAACGTTGGGGAATGGTGTCGGGATTGGTATGATAGCGGAAAATACGGCCGGGTGTTGCGGGGTAGTAATTGGGCCTACACCTCTAACCGCCTGCGGGTAGCTTACCGCAGCTACTATCCGGGTGGTAGGGCCTCCTGCTACGGGTTTCGATGTGTAGGTGTACAGGAAGGACTGAAAGTAATTAGTAACAGAAAATAAGAGGGTTACCTCGAGTTCTTACTACAGAAAATTGAATACTAAAATGCAAAGGCTTATGCTGATGACAACTTTATTGCTTTAGACGGAGAAGTCTTTGCCAGAATGATTTAGCCTTTTCTTTTTCAATCTGTAGCCGCTGAGATTCAATGGTTTTCTGGCTGATTGCCTGAAGCTGTTGTTCTTGGTCAAGCGCTCGTTGCAGTTTATTGATCTGTTGGTCTTTTTCTCTTAGCTGTTGTTCAATTAGTTCTAGTCTCTTATCTTTCTCTTCTATTAATCGTTGAAGTGCTGGTGTCTCGATATCTGTTTTGTTCTCTATTTCAGGCTCCCCCTGATCAACTGAAATAAACCAAGTATTGTTCTTCTTAGATGCGGATAGTTTCCCTTTTTTGATCCACCTCCGCACGGTATCTGGCGATATGCCTTCTCGATTAGCGTATTCAACAATGGTCAAATTTTCTTCAATCATTTTCTAAAGAGGTTGTTATGCAAATGCATAGGCATTGGTTGCGCAAGTGCATGGGTGGTGCCTGTGTGGCCTCGTTATTGTGAGGTTTTAGCCCAGTGGGGATAGTTGTTTGCCTATGCGGTGCTTATGCACTTTCCTGTGTGGTCGTTGGTTGCGGATAATTCTACATCGGAGTCGATTAAATGGCCGCTGACGGCAAACTTGATGTTAGTTGGTAACTGATAGGTTTCGGTTGGTCGCTCAATTTCGTCCTTTGGAAAAATGAAAATACTGCTAGACATACTAGTAAAGATGGTGTAGAATGGGTGGATAATAAAAAAAGCCCCTACCTATTAGGGCAGGGGCAGAGCTCGTGAGAGATTGTTGATCTCTACAGTTGCAGGTCGGAACCGCAATTGTATCAGATCAAACGACCTCTTCGCAAGAACCCTTTTTTGGGGAGATTTTTATGGCATCTGCTATTGTCCAACAGGTGCAGGCTCTATTGCTTGACCAACCTATTTCTCACCCTCGTGCTACCGTCGACTATATTCCTAAATCGCACTCCAAAATCCCTTTCAACTTTGCCGCCGTTGCTTGGGATGTGATTGACTCACCTGAATACCGCCAGCTTTCTGATCGGGCTAGAGTCCTCTATTTGTATCTTTGTCGTCACGCCAACCTGACACTGAAGCAGGAGACTCATGGTAACAAGGATACCTGCTAGGCCGCATCTTCCTCAAGAAGTTACGACAAGATCGATCAGGAGTGCTGGTCTAGCAACAAGCCGACCCGTACCATTGCTAAATACGTCAAGGAACTGGTGGCAGCCGAGTTAATAGAGGTACAAGCCGGCTACGGAAATGTCTATCAGTTCGTGGTTATGTCCTATCATCAGAGCCATCAGATAGCGGAGTATGAAACCAATGCGACACAAAGAGAATACCAGATCCAACAGGCAGCGCTGTACATGGCTGGCGGAGATGTTGAATGGGTTTTCGGAGAAATGACATCGGACGAGGCCTCTGCCAGTGAGAAGGATTTAATGGGGAATGGATATCTGGTGTTTAATAATGGTGTACGCGGTTACCTTCGCAGCATGTTCTGTGGTGCTTCGTCATGGGAGGTGGACGTACATTGGAACAGCAGGACGCATTCGATCCCTTAATAATGCCGAGGAGTTCGAACTGATCCGCACTATACCTGGTGGTCGCCGGGGAGGCGGGGTTCCGGCCAAAAGCCCATTCCCATGGTCAGTAAGAATGGAGAGAATGGGGTTAACAATTGTCGCCGATATCGTCGACGCTCTTGAAACTGGTCAACCACCAAATTGTTCGGGCGAAGATGACCGGCATGCCTTAGAAGTTGCGATTGCGCTACGAGAATCACACCGCTGCGGTGTGATTCTCGTCAACCTGCCTTTGCAGGACAGAAAACTGCGGATCTTGGCTTCAGAAAGTCTGCACGACGAGGTACCGGCCCGGATTCGTCGCCAGCAAGCTAGTTCCTCCAATTAGAGCCGGAGGTAGGGATAGAACATCTGCCGTATTCAGCGGCCAGAGAAATCACATTTCTGGCTGTAAGTATACTGCTTTTGGCGCCTTACCTTTAAAGCCGCCATTTTCGGATCGGGTTGAGTGTGTGAACCCAACGGTACGTGGCACCGGGAGGCAACATTGAGTACCGTTCCTTCACCAAACACCATCATTCTTCGTGGACTGACACTCAGGTCGGTTCTTCTTACCCTCTTACTGATTCCGCTTAACAGTCTCTGGCTCCTCCAGCAAGAAACAGTACACTATACTTTCCCAACCTGGTTGTCACCGATCTCGAATG